>NZ_JADEWA010000003.1:0-37330 GCF_015207865.1 Dolichospermum sp. LEGE 00246 | reverse complement strand
CCCCACCCCCAACCCCCTCCAGTATCAAAAGCTTATCCTTTTCTTCCCCCCGCTGCGGGTGGATTTAGGGGGGTGCCATGAGGGGGCTAAGATGTAACTTATAAGTAATTGGACAAAAATATTTACAGTCATTGCGAGCGAAGGGAAGCAATCACAACCCTTGGAATTGCTTCATTTCACTTCGTTCCATATGGCTAACGCAACGCTTACGCAATGACATTGTGTAATTAATTCTGTCTCACTACTTATGATTGGAAATCGCTGTAGGACTGAAGTAAAGAACCTCTCAAACCATGATTTCTCTGTGTCCTCTGTGGTTCGTTCTTAGTTTTGTCGGATTTTAACTAAAATAAAGCTGCATAGAATAAGATTTCAGGAATTATTGACCGCAGATAAACGCAGATAAACGCAGATAAATACGGGTGATTATTATGTGCAGCCTCGCATAAAATTGGTATAAGACCTGAAAATCAAGGTTAGAATAACAAAATTAAATTATGGTTAAACCTATAAAAATTGTCAAAACAACTAACTAACAATGTGTTTCCCGGTTCTGTTGTCAAACTAGATAATGGTTTAACACTCATTCACCAAGAGATATCCACTACACCCGTAGTGGTAGCTGACGTTTGGGTGCGTGCGGGAACTAACCTAGAACCAGAACCTTGGTTTGGAATGGCACATTTTCTAGAACACATGATTTTCAAAGGGACATCAAACCTGCTTCCCGGAGAATTTGATTATCACATCGAAAAAATTGGCGGGGTGAGTAATGCCGCAACAAGCCACGATTACGCCCATTATTCCATTACAACCGCTGCTAACCACCTAGAGCATACTCTTCCCCATTTAGGGGAATTACTCCTGAATGCAGCCATTCCTGACGATGAATTTATCAGAGAACGGGATGTGGTGTTAGAAGAAATCCGTAGTTACAATGATGATCCCGATTGGGTTGGTTTTCAATCTCTTGTGAAAAATGTTTACCAACGTCACCCTTATGGACGTTCTGTACTGGGAACTGAGGAAGAATTAATGCAGCATTCCCCGGAAGCTATGCGCTGCTTTTATCGCAGTTACTATCAACCAGAAAATATGACTGTGGTTGTGGTGGGGGGAATTAGCGAAACAGCCGCGAGGGAATTGGTTAACCGTTCGTTTGCAGATTTTCCGCAACGGGATAATTGTCCCCAATTTACCAAAGTTGTAGCACCGCTAATTAACGGAATTCGTCGTCATGAGTTAATCTTACCCAGACTAGAACAAGCGCGGTTGATGATGGCTTGGAAAGTACCGGGAGTAGAAGAAATTCGGGCTGTTCATGGTTTAGAATTATTATCAGTGCTGCTAGGAGAAGGGAGAATTTCTCGGTTAGTATCTGATTTGCGGGAAGAAAAGCAACTTGTTCAAGAGATTTGCTGCAATTTTTCTCTACAACAAGAATCAAGTTTATTGACAATTACGGCTTGGTTAGAATCAGAATATCTAGAACGAGTTGAGGATTTGATTTGTGATCATTTACAAGAATTACAAGATCAAGAAATTAGCACGTCAGAACTAAATCGTATTCAAAGGTTTTTATGTAATGATTACGCCTTTTCTACGGAAACACCAAATCAGCTAACTAATTTTTATGGTTATTATCATACTATTGCTAACGCTGAATTAGCTGTTACCTATCCTCAAGAAATCCAGTCTTTCAATCCTCAAGAACTACAAAAATTAGCTCAACAGTATCTTTCATCAGCTAATTATGCAGTTACCATGCTCAAACCTTGTTAATTATTAAGTGAAAATGCAAACTATTAATAGTCGCTCTCTGATTCATCGCACCATATTAAGTAATGGCATTGTTTTGTTAGTATCAGAAAATCAAGCCGCTGATATTATTGCGGGACGGATTTTTATTCGCGCTGGTAGTTGTTATGAACAGCGAGAAAAAGCAGGGTTAGCTCATTTGTTATCAGCGGTGATGACAAAGGGATGTGATGGTTTATCGAGTTTAGAAATTGCCGAAAAAGTTGAATCGGTGGGAGCTAGTTTAGGCACAGATGCGGCTACAGACTATTTTTTGCTGTCTTTGAAAACTGTCACTACTGATTTTATTGACATTTTATCATTAGCTGGACAATTATTGCGATCGCCTACTTTTCCTGAAAATCAGGTAGAACTAGAAAAGCGGTTAGCAATCCAAGATATTCGTTCCCAAAAAGAGCAACCTTTTGGTCTGGCTTTTGAACAATTGCGTCAGGTAATGTACCCAAATCATCCCTATTCTATGTCAGTTTTAGGTGATGAAACAACCATGAGCAGCATTACCCGGTCTGACTTAGTAGAATATCATCAAACTCATTTCCGTCCTGATAATATTGTCATTAGCATTGCTGGACGCATTACCCCAGCACAAGCTGAGAAATTAGTAACAAAGATTTTTGGTGATTGGGAAATACCAAATTCTGCCCAACCTACCCTGAATTTACCACCAATTACTGTATCACCTAAACCTTGCCTCAAACCCTTAAATACACAACAATCAATTATCATGCTGGGTTATTTAGGACCATCAGTAACTCACCCAGAATATGCAGCCCTCAAGTTACTTGCTACCTATTTAGGTAATGGTCTTTCTAGTCGTTTATTTGTAGAATTACGGGAAAAGCAAGGTTTAGCTTATGACGTATCTGCTATTTATTCAACTCGACTTTTTCCCGCTGCCTTTGTAGTTTATATTGGCACTGCACCGGAAAATACCAAAGTTGCTTTTAATGGACTTCGCCAGGAAGTAGAACTATTGTGTAGCACCGAACTGTCAGCAGAAGCATTACAAACTGCTAAAAATAAAATCATTGGTCAATATGCTTTGGGTAAACAAACTAATGGACATATTGCTCAAATATATGGTTGGTACGAAATTTTGGGTTTAGGGATTGAATTTGATCAACAATTTCCCGAATTAATTAATAATGTCACTGCAACGGAAGCAATTACAGCCGCTTGTAAATATTTGCAAGCACCATACCTATCTTTAGTTGGACCAGAAGAAGCTATTCAGACAGCTATTTTGTGAAACCTTAAATTTACTAGGTTGGGTTGACGCAAGAAAACCCAACCTAGTAAAATCCTGGAAATATGCGGTGATGTTTGATCTTCATGCCCAAAAAATTAACAACTAACTAAGCGATCGCAATAGGTGTAAGATCAGCATCAGAAAATTATACAAAACTTGTATGAAAAATACTTTGATAGCTGGTATTTCCAACATGAGCGCAAATTCTTGGTATTGCTTAATCTTGTTAACCACAACACCCGCCTTAATTACTGCCACTGGGTTCATTTCCACAGCCACACCACTCAAAATTGTCCAAGTCAACACAGACATTAAAATCAATCGTCCGCCCCTGAACATGGGTAGTCAAGGTGAAGGAGTTAACGAACTTCAAGCCGCTTTGAAGCTTTTAGGATTTTATGCGAGCGCTGTAGATGGTAAATATCAACAAAGTACAGTCATTGCCGTTGCCCAATTTCAACAAGCTGCCGGTTTAAACCCCACTGGTAATGTAGATAATATCACATGGCAAAAACTATTTCCCAGCCCCTCAAATATTACCGCTACCACAGCCAAACCTGCCAGTAGTTTTACAACTGTTCCCACCCAACCGGTAAGAGTTACAAAACCACAAATTGCCAAACGCCCAACCACCAAAAATCCACAAAATACCAGCATTAAACCCACTCCTCCCCATCAACAAATGCCCGGTATCCAATATACTGAAGAAGGATGGCCAATTTTGCGTTTACCCATGAGTGGTACAGAAGTGATTAAATTGCAAAAACAACTACAAAACTTGGGGTTCTTAAATGGTAAAATAGACGGATATTTCGGACTATCCACAGAAACCGCAGTTAAAGCTGCACAAGTTCGTTATGGCTTAAAACCTGACGGTGTAGTCGGTGGTGGTACATGGAAAGTTTTCTTAAAACGCACTTCCCAATAACATTAAACTATGAAGCACTTTATTTTAACTTGGCTTGGTACTGCGGTAGCATTGTTAATTACCTCTAAAATTGTCCCCGGAATTATTCTCACGAGTTTTACTGCTGCCTTAATTGCCGCTGTTGTCATTGGTTTAGTAAATGCCATTGTCCGGCCAATTTTGCAGATTTTAGCATTTCCCATTACCTTAATAACTTTAGGTTTATTTACCCTTGTAATTAATGGTTTAACTCTATGGTTTGCTAGTGCAATAACTCCCGGTTATGGTTTTGAAATTCGGGGTTTTATTCCTGCTTTTTTAGGTTCAATTGTTTTATCAATTGTCTCTGGTATTATTAATCAAATAGTTAATATGCTTGACTAAATATTTAGTCTATAATCACTTTTAGCCACAGCTACTGTGACTGCTCCTATTTCCCCTGATAATCGAAAAATCTGTTTAGGAACTAATAATATTATTTTCGCAGATGTGATTTTCGAGACTGCAAGCATAGCCGAAGCCTCAGCTACGCTAGATGTTTCCACAAACTTAGTAATACTATGATTAGGATGGGGAACAAGGACACTATTTAAAAGTTCAGCACTAAAGACTTTCAAAAGTAACTGTTCTGAGTTACAAAATTCTACTAAACCAATTTCTGAGGCTTTTTTATCAATAGTTGCAATTCCAGATATTTCACTATATATAAGTTGGTATTCCTGAAAAACCTGTTTAATTGCACTATTAATTAGGTTCTGAGAAACTCCCTTTTGACAACCAATTCCTACCCATAACAATTTTTTGTCTGTCACATTATGCACTTTGTTTTGTAATATTGAGTGTCCCGCAAATAAGAACTAATTAGCTGAGAATATGCCGATTTGTAATCCTTAAAATACGGAAAACCTATCATTGCTGGTTATATGGTCCTGAATCTATTCCTGCTTGTTGAATTAACCACCACCAACTATTGTGACTACTTCCAAGCGATCGCCATTTTTGATGTGAGTTTCCGTCCAAAATTGACGATGTAAGATTTCACCGTTGTATTCTACTGCGATTAAGCGCAGATTAAAACCCAACTGTTGCAGTAATTCCGGTAAAGCAGTTGGGGATACACAATTGCGCGTTTCTCCGTTGACTTGGAGATTAATTTGATTTGACATAAAGCTGTGAGAAATTTTGAATTTAGGACTTATAAAAATAATAATGTAGTCAGAATCAGGATGTCCAGGATTAAAGGATAAACAGGATAAAATAGGGATTGTATCACCAATTGTCAATACTCCCGAATGGGCGCAGGCCCTGCGCCCCTACCTCCTGATAGCGCAGCGTGGCGTTAGCCATTTCTGACAATTTACCTAACTAGCAACTTACATTACTTAGAATATTAAATATCATCTTCACTGAGATTAGCCACTTTTAGAAAATGCCGTAATAGTCCAGGTTTTAGTGATTGATTCCCATGAATAGGAACAGAAATTCGGGCTGGATTATCGGATTTACCGTAGATATGATGGCTACCATTAATGCGGAGAAGTTGCCATCCGTGAGACTCTAATACTTTAGCAAAATTTTTCCCTGAAATTGATTTCATACGGCAATTTCTAATATTTGAGCAGATTCATCAAGTTCTAATGAATCAACATCAACGAGTAAACAACCTTCAACGGCTTCATATATATTTTGTAGTAATTCTTCAAAAGTATCACCTTGAGTAGCACAACCGGGAATAGCAGGAACTTCTGCCCAATAACCTGCTTCTTCTTTGTGAATAATGACTTTTATTTTCATGGTTTGAAGTTCAATTTTTTAGGTGAGTGATCCTCAAAGACAATTATATCTTAATAGTATTCCTTTTTTTATAGTCGATGGCGATTATAAATCGCCACTACACAAACGAAGTTCACACTATGGCTAACGCCACGCTACGCTATCGACAGGCTCAGTGACCACCTACGTGGACTAATGAAAAATCAAGGGTTTCAGGGTTTTGACCAAGGTATTGTCATGGTAAAGGTGGAATTTGGAACTCGCTAAATAAGTGGACATGATAAGATGAAGTGGCTAAAGCCTTGACTAGCTTTTTATCCAAAGTCAGCAAATTAGCATTATTTTGTTGAGAAAGTGCAACATAACAAGCATCGTAAGCAGAAATATTGTAATTTAAGGCAATATTAACTGCATCATCCATCAAATTCGCTGTGGAAACAACCTGTAATTGTAAATTTTTGAGTGTAGTTAAATCGGCTTGTACCTCAGCAGCAGTGTACATATTTGCACGTACATATTTCAGAAAAACATTTGTACATTCTATATAAAATAGGTCTGGTACAAACATTTTTGTTTGTGGATAGGCAAGATGAGCAAAAAGTTCAATAACTTTAGGGGTGAGTGGATCTGCAATAAAATATTTGATACACACGCTGGTATCTAATACGCATCTAAAAGTAGTAGTCATCTGTCCCGATCTTCTCTAATCATTTCTGTACTATCTGGTAATCCAAAATCGGCAGGATTTAAGCGCCGACGATTGCGGCTTTCCTCTAGGACTTTTAGGACATTTTGACGACGTTGTGTTTCTGTTTGCTGTTGTTTTTCCTGTAAGGCTTTCTGTAATAGTGTCACAACTTGAGATTCTATGGAATCATTTTCAGATTCAGCTAATTTTTGTAGTTCTTGATATAGTTGATCGGGTAAAGTGATGACATTAAAATTATTCATCTGTCAAACTCCCAAGGTTATTTATTAATAATGGTAACACGATATATTAAGGAGGAGCATAGACATGAGACTAATTTATATTTTTTTGACAATAAACTGTTGGTTATAGTTGTTCTGAAGATTCCTGTTTTAGTTCTGGAGAATAGTATTACCCCATTTCCTCTAACCAACTTTGAACGACTCCTAATAAATTATCCTGTTGAGGTAGAAAACTACTCAAGGGAGATGCTATTTGTGTATCGGTAATAAAGGCGATCTTTAACCAGTCATTCTGTAATTGCTGACAGAAATTAATTAATTCTGGGTGAGGATTAATGTGACAGAAAATGAGGGCAATTTTATCTATATTTAGATGTTCTCTCAGGGTTTGGAGTTCATTTCCTAAGTCGAATATATCTTCTATGTCTAAGCGACTGAGACTAATACAAATAGGGCTAGGATAATCAGTTTTAGAAACTGAAGGCTCATAAATCAAATCAAACTTGCCCGTTAACAACTTTCCAGTTTTAAAAAATGTTTGTCGAGCAAAATAAACACCGCTGTTATATAGTTTGCCAGATTGCTCACAAAGATACTCTAACACTGCCTTTGTTTCATTAGTGGGAGACAACAAAACCTGCTGTACTCCCATCGCTTTTTTATTTTTTCCCACCAATTTTTGATGTAATGAAAATTGACTTTTCAATGATAATTGATTAAGCCAAGGTCGTCAACATCACGGTTGATATAGAAAATACCAAAGAGGTTAAAACCGTGGTCAGTGAGCTTGTCGAACTGCTCGTGTCGCTTATATCTCAGGTCTAAAGACACTGAGTTTTACACTTACCGGATGTCTCTATAACAAGGGAATAAAAGCCATTGACTAAATCACAATATTAACAAACACAGCAAGGTGGCTAACCCACCATAATGAGTAGTTATTCACTCCCCCCCTCTCTAAAATTATCGAAACCCTTGATCTCTCGTTAAAGATAGGGGGGAGTGTGAACAGTTACTCTCTAAAATTATCGAAACCCTTGATCTCTCGTTAAAGATAGGGGGGAGTGTGAACAGTTACTCTCTAAAATTATCGAAACCCTTGATCTCTCGTTAAAGATAGGGGGGAGTGTGAACAGTTACCATAATTACTGTCAACATTCCTGATTTATTTAATTCGGTGCAGTTGGGAAAGAAAATACTGAGTTGAGAATGTAGGTTGATCTGATTCGATGAGCGATCGCACTACAGCTACCCGTTGCGCTCCTGCATTCATCACATCATTCAAATTACTCATATCTATTCCCCCAATCGCAAACCAGGGAATTTGACAATTTTGGGATACATATTTCACATACTCTAAACCCGCTGCGGCTTTACCCGGTTTAGTCGGTGTTTCATACACGGGTCCCACACCAATATAATCCGCGCCTTCGGCAATTGCCCCTTGCATTTCTTGAGGATTTGTGGTGGAGCGTCCGATAATGCGCTGAATTCCTAGTAATTGACGCGCTATAGCAATGGGCATATCCTGTTGTCCCAAATGGACACCATCAGCGTCCACAGCCAAAGCCAAATCCACCCGATCATTAATAATGAATAAAGCCCCGTAATGGTGACATAATTCCCGCAGTCTTGTCGCCCGTTCTAGGCGGACTAAATCATCAGCAGTCTTTTCCCGATACTGTAACAGAGTTAAACCACCTTGAAGAGCCGCTTCGGCAATGGCGAATAAGTTATCGGTGGGAGATGTTACTAGATATAAATGCGATCGCCATAATAACTGATGACGCTGATAACCCATCAAATTACTTTCTAGGGTATAAACCTGATAACGCATTTGTTTACAAGCTATTCCCATATTTCCATGATAAAGTTTGCCATATTCTTCTAATACACGCAATGCTTCTTGCACACGGCAAAAATTAGCCTGTAATAGCGATGTAATATCAGCCCGTTGTTCCTCTTGGGGGTGACTTAAATCCGTTCCTGCATCACCCGGTGTATCGCGGGCTGCGCGGATTTCTGCCGTATGCCAAGCACCCAACTCTTGGCGCAAGTGTTTACATATACCTGAAAACTGGGCATTATTTAAACCAAACCGACACCATTCTTCAATAATTCGCAAACCCTCACGAGCGCGATCCAAATTAGCATCTAAAATGCGATAAACAGTTTGTTGTGTGTGACTATGGGCTGAAACCATTACAAAACCTCATTTTTAATGTTTTTATAGTAATAGCCAGCTTGATTCATATTTTAATATTTTGATTATTAAATATTTGCTAACTAATCGCGGTCAATTTGTCAAGATACAAGTAACATCATGGACATACTAAGTAGGCTGGCGTTGAAAATTGTCGTTATAGCAAGGCAAGAGGTAAGGGGTAAGGGGTAAGGGGCAAGAGGTAAGAGGTAAGGGGCAAGAGTAAAGAAGTTTTCAGCGATTTTACGTTTCTTTACACAGTTTGGTTTTATTGTGTTTACCTACTTACTATATAAATAGTATAAAAATTGATTGTATAGCAGTTGCCAGGTAGCAGTTGATATCCAGTCTCAGATCCAAATAGACTTTCAGTGTTGTTGCTATAAGTTTTAGAGGAGTTTTAGAAACAATGATAATCCCCCAAAAATCTGTGAACACCCTCCATAACTCCCTGAGTTACTCAATTCTGAGTTTAACACTTGGTTTAGGAGTGACGAGTACAATACTCTTGATGACAAGTGTAAGTAGTGTATTTGCTCAAGTTCCGACGGTCGGCGAACAAATACTTCAAGGTGAAAAAACAATTTCTCAGATTAACCAGTCATTTGTCAACCCCAGTACAGGAAATGACAAAACAGGTAATGGTAGTATCAGCGCACCTTGGCGGACAATTAGCCAAGCCTTGGAAGCATCACCATCCAATAGTGTAATTATCCTCTCTTCTGGTACATATAGCGCCCAAACTGGGGAAGTATTTCCTTTAATTTTGAAACCAGGTCTAGCTATTCAGGGCAATATTAACAATAAAGGCCAAACTGTGACAATTACTGGTGGTGGCGAATTTCTCAGTCGCAAGTTTGGTGGTCAAAATGTGACTATTGTTGGTGCCAACCAAGCTAGTTTGAGTGGTGTTACCGTTACTAATAGCAATCCTCGTGGTTATGGACTATGGATTGAATCCAGTAACATTGTAGTTCGGGAAAGTACCTTTACTAATAATACCCAAGACGGAATTGCGATCGCTGGTGATGGCACACCCAGTATTAGTAAAAATGTTTTTGTTCGCAATGGTGCTAATGGCATAACTATTTCTGGGAATGCTCGCCCCGAGATCAGGGAAAATATCTTTCAAGAAACTGGTTTTGGGATTAATATTGCCCAAAATGCGTCTCCGGTGGTGGTAGCTAACCAAATTCAGAATAATAGATCGGGGATTATTATCCAAGCCAATGCTACACCGATGTTAAGGAATAATTTTATTCAAAATAACAGAGAAGATGGTCTAGTCGTAATTGCCCAAGCTAAACCAGATTTAGGTAGTAGTTATGACCCAGGCAAGAATATCTTTCGCAATAATGGTCGTCTTGACATCAATGCCAAAGCTGCTAAGTTGGTAATTTCTGCGGCTGGAAATAATTTGCTTAGTAATCGCATCAGCGGTAATGTGGATTTGAAAGGTACAACCGTATCTACAGACAGAATTTCTGGTACTAATCCTTCACTAACACCAAGTTCAGTCCGCAAACCTATCACTTTTACTCCCTCTCAAAGAACGGTAACACCCTTAAAAGTTCAACCTGTTGCCAATCCCAATCAATTACCATCATTACCCAATAATTTAGCGGATTCCCCTCGCTTTAATTATACCCAACTTGATTCGGGCGCTATTGAATTTGTCGCCCCTCAAGCAGCTATTGTATCAAACCCCGAAATGTCTACGGCTACTGGTCAAAATGTCAGTTACCGGGTGTTAGTGATGGTCGCCAATCAACAGCAACAGAATTTAGTCGTTTCTCTAGTTAATGACGCTTTTCCCAAGATTTGGCAAGGTCGTAGGGTGATGCAGGTGGGAATTTTCAATAGTCGAGAAAGTGCCGCTAAAGCAGTAAACCTCTTTAATAGCAAAGGGTTAAAATCAGTGGTTGAGACTGTGAAGTAATTAGTCATTGGTTATTGGTCATTGGTCATTGGTCATTGGTCATTAATAACAACTGACAACTGACAACGAACAACTGACAACTGACAACTGACAACTGACAACGAACAACTGACTAAAATGCCAACTCCAATCTTTCACTGGTCATGGATTTGAGTTTGGAGGTGAAGGATTCGGTGCGATCGCTCTTTTGGGGCATAAACTGACCGATAGGAGGATGATTGGCTGTTGCTGTGAGCATCAACGGTTGGGCGGGTGGGGGTGAAATTTCCTCAATAACTTGCTTTTGTCTGATATTTCCGGTTAATTGCCCAGAAGAAGAGTCTGGGACTGGGCTTTTTGGAGCATAGTCTCGGTTTTCTTCTATTGGCTGTAAATTCTTATTTATTTGATACTTATAACTCACTGGAGCAGGTAATAAACGAAGATTTTTATATTCTTCCATCCTGATTTCCTGTTTAGTGGGTGGTAAAACTTGTAGAGGCGCAGAAGTGAGCCGTTCAGGGAATTTGCTACAAATCATGCGCTCAAATTCCATATTGAAATGGTAGGTTGTCTCGCCCTTTCGTCGCCAAAAGTTCAAGATTTGCTGTACAGATACGGCTTTATAACGACCTTGATACAAAGCTTCAATAACTGCCAAGTGTAACCAATGCAGGGGATATTCAGATTGCCATTGGTTAACCAACTCACTGGCATTGTATCCGTTGAGATCAAAGCTGTAGTGAGTTAATAACTTAGCTGCTAGTTCCGCAGGAGGTGCAAAAGTTTGAGTGACCGGGGCTGTTGTTAACATGGGCTGTGAGTTATAGGCAATAGGTATAAACATTGCACCCATCGCATCTAGTCTAACGTACTTTTAGCTACATGAGTGTTTTTTTTCACCAGCAGCAAAAGTTATAGGCAGTGTTTTCCATTCTACTTGTCAATTGCTGATATGCAAAACAATATATGGTGAGTTAATAACTTTTGTGCGTTGACTGGTGACTAATGCCTGATACACCATTGCAGCAACTTCAGCACGGGTGGCTTCTCTGGTTGGTGCTAGTAAATTGGGGTCGGGATAATTAACAATAATTTTTTGCTGGGTGGCGATGGTAACGGCTGTGCGGGCGTATTCGGGAATTTTCTCTTGGTCAATGTAGGTCAGGGTTTTTTGATCACTTGCCACAAGTCCCAGTCCGTTGACTAGGGAGACGATGACTTGCAGCCGTTGGACGTTTTGGGTAGGACGGAAGGTGCGATCGCTAAATCCGCCGACAAAACCGCCTCTGGCTGCAACTTCAATGGCGTTAGCTGCCCAAAAATCCTTGGCTATGTCTGTAAATTCTGGGGACGGACGTTTGGCTGGGGGATTAAAGGCGGCAGCAATTAAAGCTGTATATTGGGCGCGGCTCATGGCTTGATCTGGTTGGTATGTGCCATCAGCAAAACCCTGGGTTAAGTTCATACTAACTAATGCCCGAATAAATGGTTCTGCCCAATGACCAACAATATCGGAAAAAGAGGGAATCTCTGTCTCTGGTTTGACAATATAGGCGGAGGGGAGGGGATTTTCTTGACCGGTGGCGACTAATGCCTGATAAATTAGGACTGCGATTTCCGCGCGGGTAATTTCCCGCAGTGGCTCTAATTGATCTGGTTGGGGATAATTGACGACTAATAGTTTTTGCGTAGCTACGGTAGTGGCATTGGTAGCGTAGCTGGGAATTTGGGCGCGATCGCGGTATACCATTAAGACGTTAGGATTACCACCACTCAAGTTTAAACCGTTGACAATGGAGACTATTGCTTGAATTTTGGTGATGTTGTTTCCGGGTCGAAATGTGCCATCGGGAAAGCCTTTCAAAAAGCCTCTATCGGACGCACTGGCTATGGCTTTGGCAGCCCAAAAGTCGGATTTGACATCTTTGAATTTATCTAGTTGATTACTTTCTGGTAGTTGGAATGTTTTGGTGATTAAGGCTGCGTATTGGGCGCGGTTAACGGGTGTGGCTGGTTGAAAAGTGCCGTCGGGAAACCCGTTAATAATATCTTTACTGACTAAGGCTTCGACGAAGGCTGCTGCCCAATTTCCTTCTAAATCAGCAAATCTACTGCTAACTCCAATTTGACTGGGGGTGTCAGCGGTAGCAGCAATGAAATCTATCGCCCCAATTACCTGGGGAATACTTAATTGATTACCGACGGAGATAATTTTTTGATCTGTGACATTTTGTAAATCGAATTTACCCTGTTCTCGAAAAATGTTGTCGGCTGGGTCTTGGGGACTGCCTAAATCGGGAGTGGCATTACCGGCGATTAACAGACCGCCTTGGGTATTGCTGGTGATGAGATTTCGCCGTAATACTGGTTTAGCATCACGAGATAGGGCGATCGCTGTCCCATTGGCTGAAAGTTGGTTATTGGCGACTAAAGGGGCGGCAAGGTCACTAATGGCTATGCCTAAAGCATTATTTTGAAATCCATTCCGCAGCACTTCTCCCTTGCTATTCTTGGCTATGACTAACCCACAGACTTTGTTATTAATAAACAAATTATCCACAATCCCTGGTTTGCTATTGCCGGTAATAAAGATTCCTTCTCTAGTACAGTCCTTAAATGTACTATTAGCTACAGTCGGTATTGATGATTCAATCCACGCCCCAGTCCCTTTGTTTCCAGGATTCATCACTGTCACACCTAAAAGACTGGCATCACCTAGTAAGAGTAATGTAACATTCTGTATTCCAAAACTAGAGCTTTGATATTCCCCAGTGCCAGCAATAATCGTTTCCTGACCTTTATTTGCTTCATTTCCTACTACTAATACTCCCGGTGCAATGACTAAGGGAAATACTTCACCATTGGCTGTGCTATAAGTTCCACTTGCTAACTGAATAATAGTTGATGTTTTCGCTTGTTTAAGGGCGCGGGTAATGGTTTTAAGGGGATCAGGACGAGAACCAGTATTAGCATCGTTTCCTGTCACAGGATTAACATAGAGTGTGGCAACAAGACTAGAATTAACCATAAATTTTTAAACGAGCAGGGTTTTAATGGTGACATCCATAATTAACCATATTTTTAGCACAATCAGGAAGAAGGAAGAGGTTTTGGGCAACTTTACTTTTCGTTACATATTCCGGTTTTTTCCGGTTTATCTACTTAGGGACTTCCAATTAAAAAAATCCCCAAAAGTTTCTTGTGGTGCGGGACGAATTGCCCGCTAATTACCAAGGACAGGCAGGATGCCCATCCCACAAAATTGGGTAATTTATTTTTTGGTGATCCCTTAAGAGATTTACCTATCTCCATGAAAATAGCGGTCAAATAAAGCTTGTGTAGATTGGCGGTGTTGTTCTACTAATTGAGGGGGGGACAATATTTCTGCTTTGTCCATATAACGATAAACCCAGCGGCTAAATTCATTTAAAGACCGAGGTGGTAAATCTACAGTATATTCTATATAAGTATGTTGCCCAGTTTTATCAATTAATCCAGTGGTAATTTTTTGATGAGGATGACGACGATCTCCTTCTAAAATAAATGCTGATACTGGCGGAAAAAACCGGACTTTCACATGAATTAAGTTGAGAGTTCCTTCTAATTCTAATTTTTGCGGTTCTGGTTCACCTAAATTTAAACCCCAGCCATTTTCTAATAACTTATATGCTTTAACTAAACTTTCTTTTTGTTTTTCTAAACCCCTGGGCAGGATTTTCATAAAAATACAATGATTATTAAACCGGTTTAATCTTCCTATGGCTAAATGTCCATTTTCACAATATTCATACAGTAAATACCAAGCAATATCATGGTAAATTAATTGTAGGGGAAAAATCTGTATCCGTCCAATTCGATTAAAACCATAAAAGTCATTACTCCGAGAAATTTCAATGGCTTCTCCCTTACTAATAGCTTTTTCTAATAATGGCAATTTATGAAATAATGTATCGCGGGTTTCTCCCTGAGTTACCATTTCCTCCGGGTCGGTATGAATAATAGCCCGGTTAAGATGTTGCCGAGTAGGATAAAAAAAATCACCCTTGAGTTCCATATCTAACCCGCGTAATCTTTTACTCAGAGTTTCATGAATGCGTCTAGCTTGGGCATCACCTTGATATTGTGCTTGAGAGGCTAAAGCATTAAATGCTACTTTTAATTCTGCGATGGAAAGCGCACCAGTACCTAAATAATATCCCCAACGATACATCCGCCGATCAAGAATAGCGTAACGTCTCAGGGTTTCTAAATCTTTGCGTAATGTCGGAATTGCTGGATATTCTGGGGGTAATTCTATATCTAATTCTGCTGCTAATTTTTGCAGATATACTTTCACAGAACTAATTGCATCATGATTTTCATTATTACTGAGATCAAAAAAATCAGGACTACCTATACCTGGATATTTTAATAATGTAGCAATTAACAGCAGTAAGCGTTCAAACGCTAACCGTTCTGTATAGGGGTGAGCAGGTTTTTTAGGCATGGTAAAGGAATCACTGGCAGGAATTTATAGTAAATTAATCTCAATGCAAAAAGAAAATATTTAGAATGCTAATAAAAATTGGCTGTAAGCATTGTCAATATTGCTTTAGGGAAGATAACTATAATAATTTAGTTTATAACCTTTTTCTAGCTTTTGGCTAATTCTGCGGTTATGGTAGTCAATATCATTACTTTGAAGTCAGTCTTTTTAGCACCATGTATATTTCCCGACGTTCTGCCACTGTCAGAAATGTTTCTATATCTACTGTTAATGGTGGTATTACTTTAGTGATTTTGTTGATTGCACCTTTAGGTTTAGCAGCAGTAATCATTAATACTATGTTAGTCGCCGTCGCTACTTATATAGTTGCCAGTGCGGCCGATAGAGTTGTTTTGTGGTTAGAACCGGAACAGAATGCAGAATTAACATCTTCTGGAAACGGTGAATATCGTTCTCCCAAGAAATCTAATTTACAACGTTGGTGGCGTTAATAATGTAAGTTGCTAGTTAGGTAAATTGTCAGAAATGGCTAACGCCACGCTGCGCTATCAGGATGTCCAGGATTAAAGGATGAACAGGATGAAATTTCTGTTTTCATCACCAATTACCTATTACCAATTACCCATTACCCATTACCCATTACCAGCTTCAACGAGATAACTAGCAACTTGAGTTAATAATTGATAATTCCATGCAAACTCTTTATGTTTCTGAGCAGAATTGCTATGTGTGTTTACAGAAAGAAACTTTGCTAGTTAAGCAAGGGGAAACTATATATGCTGAAGTGCAGTTACCTCTGTTAGAGCAAATTCTGATCTTTGGGAAATCCCAATTAACAACCCAAGTTATTCGTGCTTGCTTATGGCGAGATATTCCTATTGCTTATTTATCACGCATGGGTTATTGCTATGGCAGAATTTTACCAATTTCTAGGGGATATCGGCAGTTATCACGTTATCAACAACAATTATCTCCTGTAGAAAAGTTGATTACTGCTAGGGCTATGATTAAAGGTAAGTTGAAAAATAGTAGGGTGTTGTTGCGAAGACAAAGGAAAAAAAAGGAATCGGAGCTTTTAGAACGGGTTTTACAAAGTTTAGATTATCTAGCTGACCAAGTAGCACAGGCTGATAATTTAGAACGGTTAATGGGCTTTGAAGGTGCGGGTGCGGCTCAATATTTTTCGGCTTTTAGTGAATGTTTAACAAACCCTGATTTTGTGTTTTCCGGTCGGAGTCGTCGTCCTCCAGGAAACCCAGTGAATGCGATGCTAAGTTTTGGTTATCAAGTTCTTTGGAATCATTTATTAGCGTTAATTGAAATTCAAGGACTAGACCCTTATTATGCTTGTTTACATCAGGCTCATGATGGTCATGCCGCCTTGGCTTCTGATTTAATTGAGGAGTTTCGCGCTCCTGTGGTGGATTCTTTGGTGATGTGGTTAATTAATCGGAAAATTATGGATGCTGGTGCTGATTTTGAGTTTAAAAATGGTGGTTGTTATTTGAATGATGGGGGGAGAAAAAAGTTTTTACGGGCTTTTCTTCAGCGCATGAATGAGGAAATTCAAACTGATGATATTAAACAACCTAAATGGGATTTGTTAACTCAACAGGTGAAGGCTTTTAAACAGTTTGTTTATAATCCCAGTCACCATTATCAACCCTATCGAATTAATTGATTCTTGCCGATGTTTGTGTTATGTTTTTGTATGTGATTGCCTATGATCTTCCTGATGATAAACGCCGTAAAAAGGTGGCTGATTTATTAGAAGGTTATGGTCAGAGGGTACAGTATTCTGTGTTTGAATGTCAGTTAAATACGGAAAAGTACAATGATTTACGTCGTCGGTTAAGGAAGATTATCAAGTTGGAGGAGGATAATGTCAGGTTTTATCCTTTGTCTCGTCATACTCTTTCCCAGGTGGAAACTTGGGGGGTTGGTGTTCCTGTGATTGAACCTCCGGGTTCGATTATTATTTAGTGATTTCTGATACTAGAGTGTGGTGTTGGCCGAAGGTCAGGTAAAATGGCTGAAGTGTTGATTTTATGGTTGTGAACTTCGGTTGCTTATTGGGTAAGGGTTACGCGGTTTTTAATGGCCGTTTTGTCGGCTGGTTGGCGGTGGTTTTTGCTGACCTTCGGAAAGTGGGTCTAGACTCCTTGCACAGTAAGGGGTTAAAATAAAGGGATTCCCACTCGCTGGGGATATTAATTGAATGGAAACTTGGCGCAGGAGTAGGTTTAGCTTTTGGCTGTCTAGGATTCCCACTCGCTGGGGATATTAATTGAATGGAAACTATATTACTTGCCAGCCAGAAAACTTATCATATAAAAACATTCCCACTCGCTGGGGATATTAATTGAATGGAAACTATCTTGTTCTTTAGACATAGATAGAATACCTTATAGATATTCCCACTCGCTGGGGATATTAATTGAATGGAAACGAAAAGGAGAGCCGAAGCCCTCCAGACAATTAACCAAAATTCCCACTCGCTGGGGATATTAATTGAATGGAAACTTCTGGCATTAAAGATAGGATTCAACAATCCTTTATTCCCACTCGCTGGGGATATTAATTGAATGGAAACGTCTATTTGCGCCCAGTTGGAATGATATCCTTGTAGGATTCCCACTCGCTGGGGATATTAATTGAATGGAAACAAGCAGGTATTTCTAGATAACCCAGCAATAGGCTTCCCTTATTCCCACTCGCTGGGGATATTAATTGAATGGAAACTTTGTTAAAGCTGACTGGATGCTACTAATAGCATCCATTCCCACTCGCTGGGGATATTAATTGAATGGAAACTCAAAAGGATTAAGCAGTAAGGAAGATAAAAAGTTATATTCCCACTCGCTGGGGATATTAATTGAATGGAAACTTAATTCCCAAAGAAATATTAAGGAACTGGGTAATGATATTCCCACTCGCTGGGGATATTAATTGAATGGAAACTTATCTTGGACGTATTGGCGGGCTTGTTCTACCATTCCCACTCGCTGGGGATATTAATTGAATGGAAACGCATATAGTGTTTTAAAGCTATTAACCTTATCTGCTTTAACATTCCCACTCGCTGGGGATATTAATTGAATGGAAACCTAACTTAGCTTTAAAACTTTTGTAAGTTCTAGCTATTATTATTCCCACTCGCTGGGGATATTAATTGAATGGAAACGCGTGTGTCATGATTGATTAGACCTTTTAGGTTGTGAGGCATTCCCACTCGCTGGGGATATTAATTGAATGGAAACTCTCCCTACGCTTCCACCCAAAATAAAGATGCCCTTCGTATTCCCACTCGCTGGGGATATTAATTGAATGGAAACATAAACTTCACCTTCGTACTTTTCGTAAGCTGGTTTAACGCGATCGCTCATTCCCACTCGCTGGGGATATTAATTGAATGGAAACTATTTTATTCAGGTTTGATGTTTGGCTTAACTATATAGTTATTCCCACTCGCTGGGGATATTAATTGAATGGAAACCATATTCGAGTGATAGCTTCAGGGTCTAATAGGATTATTCCCACTCGCTGGGGATATTAATTGAATGGAAACATCGAAGGTATAGTGCGTAATCTAGTTTCATATCTTTGATTCCCACTCGCTGGGGATATTAATTGAATGGAAACGTTCAATAGCAAAGAATCAAGTATAGCAGCAGGTACAATTCCATTCCCACTCGCTGGGGATATTAATTGAATGGAAACTGGTTATCTATCAGGTAATTACATGAAAACTAAAGTAAAAGTTGATTCCCACTCGCTGGGGATATTAATTGAATGGAAACTTTGGTAGCATAACGTTAGCAAAGATGCTGGCTACTTCAATTCCCACTCGCTGGGGATATTAATTGAATGGAAACTGTATCTAATGGTCAAGCTGGATTTTTAGAAATAGAATTCCCACTCGCTGGGGATATTAATTGAATGGAAACATGAACTTAACATAACTTTAATCTCCAGAATTGTAATTCCCACTCGCTGGGGATATTAATTGAATGGAAACATTATTGCTGTACCAGGTGGTAAATATATAGGAATTCCCACTCGCTGGGGATATTAATTGAATGGAAACTTGTGTTGAACTCTACCAAGCCCCAATTGCACCTCGCACAATTCCCACTCGCTGGGGATATTAATTGAATGGAAACTTTTTGGACAACCTACAACGGCAGCAAATAGAGCTTGCAGGAAGATTCCCACTCGCTGGGGATATTAATTGAATGGAAACTTTAGGTAATACTACCATAGACAGTGTTTTAGAAAATCTCAAATTCCCACTCGCTGGGGATATTAATTGAATGGAAACTAATTTGTTTTTCGCTACCTTGAAAAACTAAAGATTCCCACTCGCTGGGGATATTAATTGAATGGAAACCTAATGGTAGATAACTTGGCTCTTTGAGCAATACTTATTCCATTCCCACTCGCTGGGGATATTAATTGAATGGAAACAAATGAGCAACTATCAGAAGCGGTTGATGAGTTGTTATTCCCACTCGCTGGGGATATTAATTGAATGGAAACCTAAAAAATCATATTCTTTAATCGCAACATCTACATTCCCACTCGCTGGGGATATTAATTGAATGGAAACCCAAGTAGTCCTAATAATGATGATCGCAGGTCTACTTTTTTATTCCCACTCGCTGGGGATATTAATTGAATGGAAACAATAGAACAGAATCAAGAAGGTTCTCAATTATTAAAATTCCCACTCGCTGGGGATATTAATTGAATGGAAACAAACTACCATTTTGGTAGTAGTGGGAAGTCAAACTTTAATTCCCACTCGCTGGGGATATTAATTGAATGGAAACAAACCCCGCTTTGCTGACGTTGCCAGTTACTTGTTTCAATTCCCACTCGCTGGGGATATTAATTGAATGGAAACAGCAATGTTAAGGCTTTATTGGGCGATAGATTTGGTGAATTCCCACTCGCTGGGGATATTAATTGAATGGAAACGGTGAAGCACCTAACAGCTCGCCTTACTTCCTCTATTCCCACTCGCTGGGGATATTAATTGAATGGAAACCCCTCTTTGAGTTCTCTTTGAGTTCTATGTTGAAGAATGCTAGAAAGAAATTCCCACTCGCTGGGGATATTAATTGAATGGAAACCTTGTCTAGAGGTTTCTCTGAGGTATTTAGCTTTCTTAATTCCCACTCGCTGGGGATATTAATTGAATGGAAACTAACGACTTCAAACCAGTGCCGATTGAATATAGTTCCAATTCCCACTCGCTGGGGATATTAATTGAATGGAAACAAAAGCTGCATCCATATCATCTTTGGAAAACTCTTCATTCCCACTCGCTGGGGATATTAATTGAATGGAAACATGAGGCAAGCGATCTATTCGCTCACTAGTGACGATCAAATAATTCCCACTCGCTGGGGATATTAATTGAATGGAAACGAGCTTTTAATTTCCATTGATAACTAGGGAAAGCTATTCCCACTCGCTGGGGATATTAATTGAATGGAAACATCAAATCTGTCTACTGAAGGAGCATTAGGTTTGTACTTTTATTCCCACTCGCTGGGGATATTAATTGAATGGAAACATGATTTCGTACCATCTAACTACGTTTGGGCTATAGCACCGCATAATAATTCCCACTCGCTGGGGATATTAATTGAATGGAAACTTTAAACTGTTTTCAAGATGGTTCTCGGCAGCATATATTCCCACTCGCTGGGGATATTAATTGAATGGAAACTCTTCTACAGTGAAAGCAGAACCTTCTGGGTTACCTTTAAGAGTATTCCCACTCGCTGGGGATATTAATTGAATGGAAACATCTTCAGTTATACGCACTCCAGATGTTTCATAGTATTATTCCCACTCGCTGGGGATATTAATTGAATGGAAACTTGAAGAGCTGAAATCGCCTCTTCGTCTAGTTCACGTATTCCCACTCGCTGGGGATATTAATTGAATGGAAACGCATTACGGATTACAACGGCAACTGAACCGCCGTAATACTGATTCCCACTCGCTGGGGATATTAATTGAATGGAAACTTGATTCTGACTGCGATCGCAAGTCTTTTTGTTGCTTTTATATTCCCACTCGCCAGGGATATTAATTGGATAAAAGCGTGCGATCGCTAATAAAGCCGTGTTTGTTTTAACCTTAAAAAATGCTGCCAACAAAAGTTAATACAATACATTTAAACTACTAAGCGTAGTTTAAAGAAAAACTAGAGTTTAGTACCTGCATAAATAAGAACCGATGTCAAAAACAAGAAAATATTTGTAATAAAATTACAATATGCAGGAAAACCCTTGCAAATAAAGCATTTTAGGGATTATCTAGAGAAATGTAGCAATATTTTATATTGATGGACAAATACCGAATTAAGACTATACAATGCATATATCAGATACATAGAGGAATTACTAATGTAGCAATATTTTATATTTATGGACAAATACCGAATTAAGACTATACAATGCGTATATCAACTACATAAAGGAATTACTAGTGTCAGAAGAATATTGGCGGGCTAAAATCTGGGGTTTACTACATGACCCTATATTAAAGGCATTACATAACAATAGTGGTCGGGGTAAAAGTAGCTTCTATAAACAGTTAGAAGTTATGAAACCTTGGGTTGATGCTGGGAAAACCCCTGGTAAATCTGGTAAAGCCCTAGAAAATATATTATTAGCTGACTATATTGCCTCAGCTAGTGATAGGTCAGCCATAGGTAGTGTTACAGCTAGTATAAATTATGCTCCACGCAAAACCCGTGATAAGGGCTTAGAGATTACACATTTATTATCGGGTGCAAAACAGGATTTTAGAATCCAACTACATGAAGAACTTATAAAATCCAAACGTAAAGAATACTTGTCAGATAAAGAAGAAAAACTACTATTGCAAACTGTACCAGAAGAATTACAGACGGAAGATATTAAACATAATATTCCCAAAATTAAAGAATTATATTGGTGGTTATGGCGTTGTTTACCCGAAGCAACCTGTGACTTATTTAAGGATAATTCCTTAATGTTAATGCCCGCAGAAACCCGAATTCCTGATGCTTCAATTTGGAGTCATGCTAGTATGACATCAGCTTTAGCAGGGGCATTGGCAGGATATGATTTAACATTAGATGAAGTTAAAAATTGGCCAAAAGGAAAGGAAGTTTCTCATCCTTATTTAGCCGTATTCAGTTTTAGTCCAGTACAGGAACTAATTAAAGCCAGTCGGAAAATGCGCGACTTTTGGGCAGGTTCTTGGTTACTGCATTATCTATCTGCCAAAGTTTGTTGGGTACTAGCAAATCAGTATGGACCAGATGCGTTACTTTATCCCAGTCTTTATCAACAACCATTAATTGACCATTGGTTATTACAAAAATATCCAGAATTTAAGGATTTGATAAAAACACCATCACCACAATCATTATTAACCGCAGGGTTTCCTAATGTTATAGTCTTAGTATTACCCAAAGATAAAGTTCAATCTGCCATGCAGACAGCCCAACAAACGCTGTTAGAAGAATGGTTAAAAATTGGAGATTTAGTATTTAATGAATTGCATGATCAGCGGCATTGGATGAAACAGTTAAAATCCAATCATACTACTTGGAAAGGTTGGTTAAAATCCCAATGGCAATTTTATTGGACAGCAGTACCAATTGGTAAACAAGGAATAAACCTGAAAAGTTCCGCAATTGATGAACAAAAAGATCAAGAATTTCAAAGCTGGCTAAATGCCCAAAACGAAGCATACAATTTAAGAACCAAAGAAAATCAACTTTTTAAAGATAAAGAATTAGACTTACTAAGAGAAGCACATAAAAGACGTTGGAAAAATTATCAAAGAGGTTTTAGTGCTAACATTGGTTCATGGTGGGGTTATATATTCGATGCTACCCGTGCTAGTTTAGCCTCTGTTAAAAATGCTAGAAACTGGGAAATGCTTACAGCATTTGGACCCCGTTCTACTATTTCTGGTATTGGTCCAGTGGTTAATCCTGGTAGCAGGATACAGGATAAAAAAGATTGGATAACAGAAGGTGAAACCAAAAAATTATGGGAAGAACAAGCAGGATTATTTGATGGTACAGAACAGCTAAATGCTACAGAAGTAGTTAAGCGTGGTTTACATACAATATTGCCCAAATTATTAGGAATAAAAGAAGAAGATATTGCAACATCTTATCCAGATTTAACCTCCGGTGTTGCTGGTTATTTAAAGTTTAATGAAGAAAAGCAAAAGCATGAACATCAAGAAAAATTTGATCATGTTTGTATCGCCATAATTGAGGCATTTTCCAGCACTAAAGCAATAATTGACGAAATGTATAAAAAATGGGGTATTCCTTGGATAGATAATTCAAATTCTCAGAAATATCATTGTCGCTTGTTGAATGCTGGTTGGTTAGTAGAGGATTTGCAAACTCCAGAATTAAATATATTACAAGTACAATTAGATAAAGCTAATGAAGAAAATCAAGAGATCATTAGAAAACAAATAATTGCCAAAAAACGTGATTATCGTGAACAAATTCAAAAGATAATTACTAAAGATTATCCCAGCAATAACCCGTCAGATTGGTACGTATTAGCAGCCGGTGATGGTGATGGCATGAGTGAATGGCTAAAAGGTACAAAAATGAAAAATTACGGTGATTACATTCCCTCAACATTATCAGTTAAATTAGAGAATTTCCCCGACTTCCTAGAACTTAAAAAAAGAATGGGACCTAGCACCCACAGCGCATTAAGTCGGGCATTATTAGACTTCTCTAATCAATTAGTTCCTTACCTCACTCAAACCCGCTATGCAGGTAAACTAATTTACGGTGGTGGTGATGACGTTTTAGCCTATACGAACCTCTGGGAATGGGATAAATGGTTGTGGGATATCCGCCAATGTTTTAAAGGTGCAGAAGATCCCCATGAAGAGTTTAGTAACAGTGGGGATTATTGGAAATATTTAAAAGATGATGGTGAAAAAGTTGGTTTAGTTGATCGTCCATTATTTACAATGGGAAGTGAAGCCACAATTAGTTTTGGTGTTGTAATTGCCCATCATTCAGTACCGTTGGCAATAGCTTTAGAAAGTCTCTGGGAAGCAGAAGCAAAAGCCAAAGATCATGTTTATCTTGATAAGAATGGTGAAAAAAAAGCAAAAGACGCTGTACAAGTGCGGGTATTATACAGCAATGGTAATACCTTAATGTCTACTGCTAAATTTTGTGTTTTTCATCAGTGGCAGAAATTAATCACAAATGATTTAGAAAGTGCGATATTTGAACAAGCTGCAAGTTTATGGAGTCAACACCCCGCGCCGAGCTTAGAAGCCATTGTACCTTGGACTAGATTGTTTTGCGATCGCCGTGACCAATTCCAAAATGATGAAGAGGCGAAAAAAGACTTTCAAGAAAAGTTAGCGAACTTTTTAACAGCGTTGTTTATTACTTCTTTGACAGATTCTAATAAATCTACTCGGCGATTAGAAATCGCGTCTACACAGACAAAACCCACCTGCTTGGGTTATTCGGAAGGTTTAGATGATGAAATTCAAAGTTGGTTAAAACTAGCAGCATTTGTGAAACGTAACCGCGATATCAAATTAGGAGGTGATAATTAATGCACTGGTACAAACTGACACCACTGGATATCTTAATGTTAAGGGATGCCAAACCATTTTCACCACAGGAAAGGGCTTGGGCAGGTAGTGTATTTCCTCCCAATGGTCATACTATCGCTGGGGCATTGCGGGGTTTATTAGGAGACGAGAGATTTAATATAATTGGTCCATTCCTTTGTTATAAGAACACAGAAAACACCTTATATCTTCCCCGTCCCTTGGGGTTTGTGAAATCTACAGCCCTTGTACCTTTGAAATGGGAAACCAAATCTCATATAAATAACGCCTTATGGGATGAAACACAACCTTGTCCATTAGTTAGACCTGATAATAGTAAAGATGAAGATGAGGAAGAAAACTATAATTCTGGCAAAGAACAAAGCCATAAATTTAGACAATATTTACCATCCTGTGTTGTTAAGGAATATTTAAAAACCGGGAAAATTGATAAACATTGTTGGACAGTAGTTGATGGTACTCACGAAAATAAACCCTGGACAATAGAAACCCGTTCTCATAATAGTATTGAACCCGGAACAAAACAAGTCAAAGATGCCGATGGTTACTTTGTGGAAAATGCTATTAGACTGCATCAAAATTGGAGTTTTGCCATAGGAATTAATCAGAAAATAGAAACACCTGTTACAATCAGATTGGGAGGAGAAGGACATAGAGTAAGGGTAGAATCTTGTCCAGAATTGGGGGAACAATGGCAAGATTTACAAACTATTTCAGATAGTAATTTTCAAGCTGATACCAAATCAATAGCTTATTTAATTACTCCTGGTGTTTTTGAAAGACCGCACACAAATAAGCATAATCAAAAGGTTTCCTTATGTCGTCCTTATCCCTGGGAATGGAAACTCAAGGATGGTAATTTTGTGAGTATGTCCACAGATAAACCAGTCCCAATCAGTTGCAGAATCAGGGTTAAAGAGGATAAAACAAGTATTCCTGCACCCCAGGTTTTTGCAGCACCACCGGGAAGTTTATACTATTTGAATAAACCTCAAGGATTATTTCAGGATCATACTGATTCTCGGATCAATAACTGGCGACAATTGGGTTATTCGGAAATGTTGTGGATTAAATATCAAGAAAAAAGTGAGGAGAAAAATGCCTGATTTTAGAGTTGGTTATATGTACAGTCTTGCACCTATTCATTGTGGAGGTGAAGGAGACTTAGGTAATATCTTAGAAATTGCCCGTGAAGTACATACAAATTTCCCTTATATTCCTGGTTCTTCCCTACGTGGTAGCCTGAGAGATGGAGTAGAAATATTAGATAAAATGGCAGCAGAAACTCTATTTGGCAAAGAATTAGACGTAAAAGGTCAAATGGGAGTTCATCAAGTTTGGTTTGGAGATGCAAGATTGCTATGGATTCCTATGCGAACCATGTCAATTAATGATAGAGATGTTTTTATTTGGGTTAGCTGTCACTCATTAATTCGTGATCATGCCCTAATTTCACGTCAAAAAGCAGCAATATTTCCTAATCATGCTGTGGGTAATCGTGCAGGAGTTTATTCTGTCGCTGATGCTCAAATCCAAGTTGCATTGTTATCAGATGAGCAAAAACAAGCTATTTCTTTAACAGGATGGCCAGATTCATTAAAGAATGCTGTTAAACCTACTTGGGACAGTAATTTAATTGTTTTACCTGATGCAGATTTTCAAGTATTAATGGAACATTCCCTCTGGACACAAGTTCGTAACAAAATTCAGGATAATAAAGAAGGGGTAAATCCAGAAGGTTCTGCTGAGATTTTTTGGACAGATATTTGTATTCCCAGAGACACTATTTTTTATTATCCTTGGGGTTATAGTTTACTCAAAAATAATCCCATAATAGAAAAACAACACAACTTACTAATTAGTGTTTTACAAGAATTATTTCAAGTAGGTGGACAAGCCAATGTAGGAAGGGGTTGGGTTCAAGGTTGGACAAATCATCTTACATCACCCATTAAAGACAATGTTACAGCCTAAAGGAATATAAAATTATGTCTAAGTCTAAACATTCAAATAAGGCTAATTCTCCAAAACCAGCATCAAGTATTACGGCAAAACCTCCAACTCCTTCTGAAACTGTGAAAGTTGAAACTGTTAAGAGTAATAATAACTCTTCTCTAGTTTTACCAGAACAAATGAGTTTGACCGCTCATGAACATATTCAAAAGTATTTGCGAAAATACAGAAAACAGAAGTTAGATAAAAATGATTTAACTGCTGTTTTAAGGTTATCTCAACATTTAAGAGTTTTTGGTTTACTATCTGCGGTTGGTTATGTCAATCAGTCTAACGAGCAAGAAGGTGATGTGAGAAAGCGTACTGTACCCGTGTGGGAATCATTACTAGGTCAGATGGTAGATCAAGATAACCCACTTAATAAAGAAGAACTGATGGCACAAATAGTAGACATCACAAGAAATAAACCGCAAGAATATATGCTGACTTGGCGGAAATCTTTGTTATTAGCTAACCATTGGAATTTTTGGGCTAGAGCCTATCAGGAGGATTAATGTATACAGGTATTCAATTAATTAATTTACTGGAAAAGCAACATCAAAAGCGATCGCAATCTGGCTTATTTAAAAAAGACACTTTTACCATCCAGTGGCGTGCTAAAGTCGGTTCATTTCCTCATCCAGATGTAGAAACTATTGTTTCTGCTGGTGAACCTTGTGGTGTATGGCGGACAACTCAAGGACGACCAGAAGATAAACGGAATATTGGGGATAATTGGCAACAATTAAGAAGCCTTCCACTCAATGGTTATATTCCAGGGTCTTGTATCCGAGGTTTAGTAAGAGCATGGGCAAAACAAAGACCAGAAATTCTACCAAGAATGTACCAGCTTTTGGGCTATCAAGAAAACGATAAAATTACTGCTGGGAAAATTGAATTTCTTGATGCTTGGCCAGAAACAGCAACTAAATTAACATTAGATATTGTTAATCCTCAACAAGAATTTCAGGTATATCATCAAGGACAATGTACACCATTGTCTCTTTACACTTTAGGTAATGGTCAAGATGCAATTCCTGTGATACTTGCAATTAGAGGAATACCCGGAAAAACAACAGATGAAGAAGTAAGCGAAGTTTGGGAATGGGTGCAACAAGCACTAACTTTATATGGAGTTGGTAGTCGCACCGCTTCTGGATATGGAACTTTAAAAACTTCTGTTTCTTCACAAAATCCTACTCCTGACCCTAATTATCTAGTTAAACAATTTGAATTTAGCCTTTATAGTCAGGGTAATGCTGGTCCAAATATTCAAACAATGGAATTACGTCCTTCACATTGGCGGGGTTGGCTGCGTTCTTGGTTGATACGGTTTTTCTTAGGAGTAATGCCGGAAAATCTCGCTAAATTGACTGTGGCTGAACTTATGGGAGATATAGATGCAGGAGATGGGAAAAGTCGCAAAGGTTGTGTACGTCTGCAAATGATTCAAGGTAAAACATGGGGGGAAAGGTCTGAGAATCAACCATCTTTTTATCTATGGAAAGGTAAATTACAAATTAGCGCACCAAAAGATATCCTCAATAAAATCATTTTGCCAATAATCCGCTTTGCAGTCATGGTTGGCGGTGTTGGTCGTGGTTGGCGTAGACCATTGCATATATTTCACATGAATAATGGTAGAGCAGCTTCTAGAGGAACACAGTTAATATTGACTCATAAATTAAAAGATCAAAACAGTGGTGAACTGAAATCTAAAAACTTCGGGTTTCCTCTTGATACAACAACTTGGACAAAAGCTTATAGTGATTGGTTAACAGCAGCAAGAAATCATTGGAGTGACAGAATATCAATCAATAATTGTAACATCAGAGCCGAAGTCTTTTCACCTACTACTTGTGCAATTTATGTAGTTCCTCGTCCTGATGTGAACCCTATAGATATTAATTCATTGGAATGGAAAAACATGGATGCAGTTAATACCCGTGGAGATGGAATGGATTTAATTTATCAGAATAATGAAAATCAAAGGTATAAACGTAATCCAGATTTAGGAGGTAATGCAGCAGGTGGAGGAAATGCACATTGTTCTTGGGCAAGTATTAAACGGGTAAATATTCCCAACATACAAGAAAAAACCAACTGTCAAGAAATTGTTTGCTTATTTATGGGTGGACAAACACCAAATGCTAATCATGTGCGATCGCGCTTTCTCCGTGATTTAGAAAATATCAATGGTAATGTACATTTATTTGGTGTTCAGCCTCCAGCAGAAATTTAATACTCTAAGAAAATACTACTCAATATAACTTGATTAAATATGAAATCAGTTTTAATTGCCACAATTGGCACTAGAGATTTAATGTTCCAAATCGCCTCTTGTGAATGGTTCAATGTTGGTAACGATAGAGTCCAAAATGGGGAAATTATTGCTGAACAATTAGAAGTAATTTCTGATTTGGGTTTAAAGGATAATACAACTTTTCGTGATTTAACTAAATACCTATTAGATCATATTGAAAAACATATAAATCACATCCAACCGCCAATTATTGGTAAGATGTTTATTGAACAAGCATCAAACATTGAAAAAGTTTATTTGATAGCTACTGATCAGGAAAAAAACGTCAAACAAAGAGAAAAAGATACATTGTATTCAGCCGAACTAATTAAACAATGGCTGATGCACAAATTTAGTCATCTTCATAATGACAATGTTCACATCATTTTACTAGGTCAAGATGGTACTAATCCCTCAATTTTTGAGGATATGTTTAATTGGTGGCGAAAAATTTGGAAAAATACAATTACTGTTAATAAAAGTCAGTCTGTTTGGGTATGTTTGAAAGGAGGGGTGGGTCAAACTTCTGAAGCAGCAAGGATTTCAGGGCTTAGTTTTTATGGTGATCGTATTCAGTTCTTTGAATTTAAGGAAAATACACGCGCAAATCGTAATGGTATCCCATCAGATTATAGTGGTCCATTTTTAGGTACTAACTATCTTTGGGATAGAACCCAAAAACAGGCTTTAAAATTATTAGAAAGCTATGACTATACAGAAGCTTATGATTTACTAGAACCTTATTTTCAACAACCATCTGCTAATTTTGGAGCAATACCTAATTTATTAAAAGCTGGTAAATTATGGAATCAAGGACAATTTGAAGGATTCTTATCTCTTGCTAAAAGTTCTACACAAATATCTAGTGTAGAAGGCAGATTATGGATGGCTTATGAACAAGCCTATTTAGGTGTAATTCGTCTTAAACAGATGAATACCACAGAAGCAATGTTACACAGTTATCGAGCTATTGAAGGTTTATTATATTGGTGGGCTGCTGATTCTTTTTCAGATCATGTTCAAGAAAGAAAAAATCAATATCCATTAATTAAAGATTCTATTTTGCAAAAATATCCATCTTTGAAAAGTCATTTTAATAGACCAGAACCTAAAAGAGAAGTTAATCTACAAGGACGGCCACTAGTAGAAGATTTACTAAATGCTGCTATTCCTAAAACAGCAACCAGTATTGATTTTAAAGCATTTTGGGGTTCGGCTAAAGATGCAAGAAATAATTTTTCTCATCGTTTAGGTGGTTTGGCAAAAGAAGATATTTTTACTGCTTGGGGTAACGATATAACTAACTCACAACAGTTGCAAAAAAGGATTCTCAACTGCATTAATTTAGTCACTAAAAAATCATTTAAAACCTTATCGCAAGCTAGTATTTTTTCTCAAGTTCATACACAAGTTTTAGAAGCAATAGAAAAACAAGAAATCATTAATTATGACAACAACAAATAACACAAATCAAGTTAGCACCCTGATCATTACCGTAGGAACTCGACAAATAGGCTGGCGTTGTCAAGATGGTATTATCCGTTCCTTTGGTGCAGATGGTAATATTAGTTATCCTCCACATATTAACGAACTCTATCAAGAATTAGGAATAGAACGGGGTAAACATCAAGATGAAGATGGTAAAACCTATCCTTGGAGTGGTCGAGATTTAGGTAAAAGATATTATGATTACTGTCAAGAATGGTTAGGTGGTGATTTTAGTAATGTTGAATTATTGTTAGATAAAACTGTCATTGAAGGAGGAGTAAAACAAGGTTTAAGACATATTATTCTTTGGGGAACAGACCAGCCGGAAAATATTACTTGGAATTTTCGCCGATTAGATACTTTATGGTTAGCAGAATTAATAAAAGGAAAAATTAAAAGTTTATTTCCTGATATCAGAGTTGATGTTCACGCCCCAAAAATTAATGCTGGGAATAGTGATGAAATTCGAGAAGAATTAGAACAACTGGTTTTGAAAGAAGCTATAATTACCAACGAGAATCAAGAATTTATTCTATGGATTCAAACTAAAGGATGTACCCCTGTAATTGCTTCTAATGTAGAAATTTGTGCAGCCGCTTTAGTACGTCAATATCAAGTATTTAATGCTAGTCCTAATGAACCAAAGGAATTTTTTACTACTTTAGAAAATGGTTTAGTTACTGCTAATCATTCCCAAACTTTCAGTTTAATTTCTATGGCTGAATATTTTTGGTCGCTAGAAAAAGTAAAAATTCAGTCTGCTTGGGAACGGGGGGATTTTTCAGAAGCACAAATTTGGCTGAAAGTCCATCAACATCGTCATCCAGTATTATATAAATTAGCAGGGTTTTTAGCACAATATAGTAATTGGGAATCTAATAAAGATTTTTACCAAAAACTCAAAGATTGGGTGAGTTCTAAGGATGTATCTAAATTAGTCAATGCAGAACAAGTTGAAAATTGGAAAACCCAACTGCAAAAGCTGCAAGATGACAAAATTACTAATTTATGGGAGTCTACCCTGATATTAGAATTAGCATTAAATCGGGAAAACTACACCACAGCATTTATTCAATTTGTCCAGATTTTAGAACAATTATTATATCTGCAATCTATCAATCAAAAATGGTATGTCAAAGGTTGGATAGTTAATCATCAAGATGAAGCTACCCTACAACAATTAATGCAAGGTTGGTGTATTTACAAAAAATTCAAAGAAGATAATAAATGGTCAAAATTAATGGCCGATATTAGGAAAAAGCGCAACACAATTATTCATGATGGCGAATCTATAACTTCAACGAAAATTGGCTATCTTTGGGCTAACAATGGATTTGACGGGGTTAAGATACCAACAACACCAGAAATCATTAAAAAGCTGATGATGGGACTACTCAAGGAAGTTAGCGCTCCCCCCAATCTCAACAATCTATTAATGCGCTCTTTGTATCAATGGGGATTGCAATACTTAGAAAATACAATTTAACCAATAATTGAGCGATCGCCCATACATCAGAGCCAAACAGTTAACCGTTGGGAAAATAGGCATTTTCAACCTTCACTATTGCTATGAAGTTGATGCAACAAAAGCTTCAAAAATCCTGCCAAATTCAGAGGGAACAGAAAAAACTCATGTTTTTGAAAAGATGGAAATAATGGCACTGTTTTTTCAGACTCAGCATCTTTTTTTTGACTGAAGCTCTAAACTGGTGAAAATGAGTGTTTATTACCCATCACCCATTACCTGTTCCCTTTTTTGCAACAAGTTAAAATGAATAACAATGATTTAGCTTTTACTCCGGCTTTAGAGTTAGCACAATTAATCCGTCTACGGGAGGTGTCGCCGCTGGAGTTGGTGGAAGTATATTTGGAAAGAATTGAACGCTTGAATCCCCAATTGGGGAGTTATTTTACAGTTACGGCAGATTTAGCGATCGCTGATGCTAAACATAAAACCGAATTACTAACTACAACTTCAGAATTACCGCCGTTTTTTGGTGTGCCAATTTCTATTAAAGATTTAAGTGCAGTGGCAGGTGTTACTTGTACTTATGGAAATCCAGCACTGTTAAACAATATTTCCAATCATGATGATGGCGTGGTGACGAAAATTAAACAAGGGGGATTTATTATTCTGGGTAAAACCGCAACTTCTGAATTAGGTTCTTATCCTTACAGTGAACCTACGGGATTTCCCCCAGCCAGAAACCCTTGGAATTTGGCATATACGCCGGGTGGTTCTAGTGGTGGTGCAGCGGCATCGGTAGCAGCAGGATTAAGTGCGATCGCTCAAGGTTCAGATGGTGGTGGTTCGGTGCGTGGTCCGGCGGCTTGTTGTGGTGTTGTGGGCATCAAACCAGCCAGGGGAAGAGTTTCTAAAGCCCCTGTAGGCGATCGCTTGGGGGGCATCGCTGTTGATGGTCCCCTTGCCCGCACGGTGGCGGATGCAGCCGCTATGTTAGATGTAATCTCTGGCTACGTTACTGGTGATCCTTATTGGCTACCAGATCCCCAACCATCATTTCTGTCTGCAACTCAAGTTAAATTAGATCCTTTAAAAATTGCTTTTAGTACCAATATTCTCCCCTTTGGAGAAGCTGACGCTAACTGTCAACAAGGAGTATTAAAAACCGTCGAGTTATTAGCACAATTTGGACATCAAGTTGAGGAAAAATACCCAGATTTTAGCAATTTAATCGAACCATTTAAAGTAGTTTGGCAAGCGGGAATCGCAGCAGCGGGAATCCCGTCACCAGCTTTGCAACCTTTGAACCAATGGTTATTCGCCAAAACCGGTTCTGTGGCTGAATATCTGCAAGCACTTTCCCAAATGCAAATTGTCTCTCGGCAAATTATCACCTTTTTTGATACTGTAGATGTATTGGTATTACCAGTTTATTTACATTCCCCCATTCGCGTCGGTGAATGGGCAGATTTGAGTCCAGAAGAGACATTCGCCAAAATTGTCCACTGGGTCGCGCCTTGCCCTGTCGCAAATGCTACCGGATTACCTGCGATCGCCCTTCCCGTCGGTTTTGATAGCAATGGTTTACCCCTGAGTGTGCAGTTAATTGGTAAACCTGCGGCTGAGTCTACCCTCATTAGTCTAGCAGCCCAATTAGAAGCCGCTAACCCTTGGATTCAACACCAGCCATCACTTTAGGAGGTAGGGGCGCAGGGCCTGCGCCCAAAATATCTCCATATTCAATCCTGTTAATCCTTCAATCCTGAGCATCCTGATTCAGACAATAATCTAGAAAACAGAAAGTTGGCAAATATCGCCATATTCAATCCTGTTAATCCCTCAATCCTGAGCATCCTGATTCAGACATTTTAACTAGCCAGTTTTGCCTGTTCACGAGCATCAACAACCAAAACTAAACAAAGTGCTGCCACTGCTTTTTCCCATTCTTCACGCACTTTTACATCTTCCACACCATCAAACAAACCCACCAACCGGGGAACAGCTTGTTCTAAAGCTGCGTGGGGAACGGGACGGTGTAATTCAACCAAATGATTGATACTTTCCTGATTATTAAGAAAACCAACTACCCATTTTGTTGTATGGTCTGGACTATCAGGAACATTCTGAACACCTAATTCATTTTTTAGCCAATCATAAAAAAGTGGTAAATGTTCAGATAAAACTGCACCGGCTGTAGGTAAGGTTTTTTTGAGTAAGCTAACATCTAAACTGTCTAATTCTTGTTTTAAAGCCGGTGAATTCAGCACCTCATTTAAGGGTGTGGAAAGTATTGTTTCTATTTCCGATTCCGAAAAATCTAAATTTTGAGTGAAAGTTGCAATTAAAGATTTCATTTTGTAATGTACAATGATTATAGTAATGTAGAATTATAACCTATTACCGGGTAATCCTGCATCTATTTCTTTTGTACCGGAGCATTCGCCAAAATTCATCGGAAAATTAGATTTTATTTGCTGATTGTTATTTACAAAAGTTAATTAATCTACGATTGATTTAACATCAGCAGCAATACATACACCACCATATTTTTTGATAATTGGTCGAACAGCTTCAGCTATTTGCCGTTCTTGTTCTTCATTGCAAATAGTCATGACATAACCATTGGTAAGTGCATGACCTTCTAAATCGCCAATAACTCGACCTCTGTATCCCTTACCTGTGACATCCTCAATAATTGTATATCCAGAAACACCTATATGATCTAGAATTTTTAACACCTTTTGTAGTTCTAAAGAATTGATAATTATTTCGACTTTTTTGAAAACTTGCACCTGATTATACTCCTATTGTCTTAATAATGTTGAAATACAAAGGTATACCAACAATAATATTAAACGGAAAAGTGATAGCTAAAGCCATAGATACATATAAACTGGGGTTAGCTTCAGGAACAGTCATTCGCATGGCTGCGGGTACGGCGATATAAGAAGCACTAGCACAAAGTACGGCAAACAAAAGAGCATTTCCTTCAGACATCCCAATTAATTTACTAATAAAGATACCAATCATGGCATTAAATACAGGCATAAAAATGCCAAAAGCAATTAAGAAAATACCTGTATTTCTCAAGTCTTTGATTCTTCTAGCAGCTACCATACCCATATCTAGTAAAAAGAATGATAGCACTCCATAGAATATATCTTGGGTAAATGGATGTAATTTTTCCCAACCCTTTTCTCCTGTGAGAATTCCCACTATTACACTACCAATGAGGAGAAATACAGAACCATTTAAAAAGGCTTCTCTTAATACTTCAGCCCAAGAAAACTTTTCTGCTTCTCCTTCTCCTGCTTCTAACTGACTTTTAGCAAAGAATCTCACTAAGACAATTCCCACAATAATTGCTGGAGATTCCATGAGTGCTAAAGCAGCTACCATGTGTCCACTAGAATCAATATTGAGAATTTTGAGAAAAGATTGAGCCGTAATAAAAGTAACGGCACTAATAGAACCATAAGTTGCAGCAATAGCGGCTGCATTATAAGTATCTAGTTTCAGTTTTAAAATGAAAAATGAGTAAATAGGAACAACAGAAGCCATGAATATAGCCGCTAAAAGAGTGAGGACAATTTCTGGATTAATGGCACTTTCTTCAATTTCATATCCACCCTTAAAACCAATTGCGAGTAGCAGGTAAAGAGAAAATAATTTGGGTAATGGTTGGGGAATTTCCAAATCAGATTGCAGAAAAATCGCCAGCATTCCTAAAAAGAAGAATAACACTGGCGGGTTTAAAATGTTGGACAATAGGGGGCTAGAATTCATTTTTTATTAATTTGATTCTGAGTTCGTAATTTTATATTTCAGGCTTGACTTTCCAATATACCTGCTGATATAGTATTTTGCAAATGGGGAGCATAATTATTAATAATTTTAACTGCGTGAACTTCATCTGCGTCTTAGTGCTTATAAAGCGTACTAAGGACATATTGATATTCGCAAAAAACTTTTCCAGGGTCTTCTAAGACTTATTGAAGGAAGCAGGAATAAGTATATAAGTAATTGGACAAAAATATTTACAGTCATTGTGAGGGAAGGGAAGCAATCACAACCCTTGGAATTGCTTCATTTTACTTCGTTTCATATAGCTAACGCCACGCAACGCTTGCACAATAACATTGTGTAATTAAGTAGGTGAACACAATAAAACCAAACTGTGTAAAGAAACGTAAAATCCCCCAAACCCTCTTCACTCTTCACTCTTGCCTCTTGCCTTGCCGTAACGACAATTTTCAACGCCAACCTACTTAATTATGTCTCAATACTTATAACTCTGAATCAAAAATAGGCAGGGGAAACGCATCCAGAGTCATCCTTTACTGATATAATTAAAATCCATGTACAGTCATGGTTTTGGATTAAGCTGTTGTGCATTTAGTTTGTATAATTCTAGCGGGCAAGATGCCCGCACCACAAAGTTCAAGTAAATTATGGTTATCAAATTTAGCTGCGTAACAGCTTAACAAAAAGGATATTTGATCACAATAAAAGCGATAAAACCAACTAATCTCATCTATTCCTATCCGCAATCATCCACACTCTGGGATTTACTCAAAGGGGTTGATAATCCATCAATACTCATAAGATTCTTCTTTTGTTGATATTCCTTAACTCCTTCTTCCCCTTTCCTACTAGCCCAATTAACTAAAGTATCTCTTTGTCCTTGATATTCATACAGCGGGACACCAAAACCACAAGAAGTTTGCACTCGTTCAATATCTGCAATAATAATTTGTCGAGTTCCCGCAAGCGGAGGAAATAAAGGATAAAGAGAATCCCATTCAGGCGAACCCGGTAAAATAGTTTGTCCCTGACCATAAAGACGGAGAATACAAGCAGGTTCTTGAAAAGCGCAAAACATCAAGGTTATTCGTCCATTTTCCTGCAAGTGAGCAGATGTTTCATTACCACTACCTGTTACGTCTAAATAACCAACTCGGTGGGGGGAGAGAATCCGAAAACTTTCCAACCCCTTGGGAGAAAGGTTAACATGACCTACCGAACTTAGCGGCGCTGTCCCCACAAAAAATATTTTTTGATTAATAATAAACTTTTGCAGTTCTTCGGTGATTAAATCAAAAAGTTTAGCCATAATTGGTGGATGTTTTTTATAAATTTAGTATTTTATAC
>NZ_JADEWA010000052.1:0-18948 GCF_015207865.1 Dolichospermum sp. LEGE 00246 | reverse complement strand
CAAAAACCTAACCCCCCTGCCCCCCTTCCCTACCAGGGAATGGGGTTTTCAAAGCCTCTCCCCGCGTCGGGGAGAGGTTTGGAGAGGGGTCAATTTATACATTCAAAACTTTTCAAACACCCTCTAATAGAACGCCTATTCCAAACGTTCATCTTTAACACATTGATTAACTGGAAAATCGTCAGTACCACAGCCAAAAAGAACAGGTAGTCTTAAAGGTCTGACTGATTTTTATGGTACTTCTTGGCGATATCGCACAACTAGTAATAAACTCCTTATTCTCAAATTCTAAATCTGCATTGAGAATAAGTTTATCAAAATCAAAACATAGTTGTGTGTTGTTTTCATGAAGATATGCCAAAGCAGCGATAGCACCCAAATGGTGTCCGCTATCCAACAAACAATATCTAAAACTCCTGTCTTGATATTTCCAGCTAGACCTATGATAAACACAACTAACTAAAAAAATGAATCCGTTGATACTTTTATTTAGTCAATACCTTGTCCATTTTCTGCTTTGTTGGGTTAATTTTACCCAAACGATAAAATAATTAAATTTATCCACCTGACTACAATTTAAACTGTTAAATAGTAGATATGGGAAATCCCGAATATTCCAGAACAAATGGGATTAATTACCTATTATGCAAAATCATACGAATAGATTTTCATGGTTTGATGTAACAGATGATGTTAAAGAATTATTGATCTTAGCAGCACAGAATTGGGAAAACACCGAAGAATCTACAAAATATATGCAGCAAGCATTAGCTAAAACAGAAGATAACACAGATGTTTTAGTTGCAGCTTATAGATATTTTTACTACAAAAATAATTATGTCTTAGCACTGACAACAGCAGAGAAAATAACCGCTAGAATAAAAAAAGCGGAAAGTCTACCTGATAATTGGCAAGAACTTAAACCTATCCTAGTTAACCGTCACCAAGAACCCGAAATCAGATTGTACTTAACTGCTTATGCTGCTTCAGGTTTGGTATTAGCTAAACTAGGAAAGATAGAACAAGCGAAAGAAATCAGTACCAGAATAAAAAGTATTGATCAAAAAAATGATTTTGGTGCTGGTATTCTTCTCGATATTTTAACTCGTCCACCAGAAGAAGACGATTAAATATGAAGATAAAGAAAACTCCCTACAAATGACAACTACAAGCAATCAACAAATTACGAATCATGAATAATTGGTTATCTTTCAACTCAAATTCCCAGCTAATATCGTCATTTTCTACCCAGAATACTGTGATTCTACCAGGAATGCCTACATCTCCCTTGACTCCTGTAACTAAAATGCCTCAAACATCTCCTCCTATAATTTTTTTACCTAATTCTGCACAGTCAATATTTTAAAATTTATGCAAGGTCAGGATTTATTTGTTGCTGAAAATGGAGAATATCAAGTTTGTAAATCAGCAAGATCATGGGATTTATTGCGTGATAATTATCGTCTCTATCGCTTTTTAACTGAAGTCGAAGACGTTCTCAAAAATGTCGAAGATGAATCAACACGACTACCAGAAATTAGAATGTTGGTAAGACGATTAATGATAAATTCCTATTGGGTACAAAGTCAATCTTTACAACCTGATCCAAAAACGGGAATCTCTGTTTTACTATTATATGATGAATTAGGATTTCCTTTAACTGTACAAACAGTAACATTTGCACCGGGAACAACTTCTACTATTCATAATCATGGAACATGGGGAATAGTGGCAATCTTAAAAGGTCAGGAGAAAAATACATTTTGGAAACGTAGTTATCACCCAGAATTTCCTGATAAAATTGAAAAAACAGGAGAAATAAATTTATCCCCCGGTGATATTGTGAGTTTTACACCGCAAACAATACATCAAGTTCAAGCCATTGGTGAAGAACCAACAGTAACATTTAATATTTATGGAGAAACTAACCCAAAACAGAGATTTGAATTTGATGTAACTAACCACATTGCTAAAAGATTTTAAAAGTAGTAGCAAAAAAAGAAATAACAGATTATGCTGATAAATATTAGAGAAAGTAAGATCCCCGACTTCTTTTTAGATATTGTCAATAAATGAATAATTCATGCTAGAAGTCGGGAATCAAGGAATTAGCTATCAATCAAAATAATCATCTTCCATCTGCGTTTATCTGCGTTTATCTGCGGTTAATTATTTCCTATCCAAACATCCAACCATAACCTTATAGGAGAGACAGCAATGGCTAGAGTAATTTTCTATGAAAAACCAGGCTGTAAAGGTGGTATAAAGCAAAAAGTTTTGCTAACAGCCGCAGGTCATGAAGTAGTAGTATATAACCTATTAACAGAACCTTGGACAGTGGAAAAATTGCGGTCATTTTTTGGCGATCGCCCTGTCAGTGAATGGTTCAATAAAGCTGCGCCTAGTGTAAAATCAGGAGAGGTGAATCCTGAAAACATCACCGCTGAAAATGCCTTGGTCATGATGCTGAGAGATCCCTTATTAATCCGTCGTCCCTTGATCCAAGTAGGGGATAAAAGAGAAGTAGGTTTTGATGTTGAGAAAATTGACGCATGGATAGGCTTAAAAGCTGTAGATGAGTCTTTAAAACAAATGAGTGAACACCTCATGCAGCAGAATCTCCAAGGCTGCACTCATGGAAATAATCACGACCACCATCATGGTAAAGGTGGTTGTAAAAATCACTGATAATGACATGAGGTATTAAAAAATCTCTACCCGCTTCTTTCTTAGTTATCAAAGTTATTCAGAGAAAAAAGGCGGGTAAAAACAATAATTTATCGGTGTTGCTGATTAAGGGTATGAATTTTAGTCTCACGCAAAGGCGCAAAGGCGCAAAGGTAAGAGTTTTAAAGGTTAAATTTGGGAATTTTATACCTCAATTCAATATGGCTACGCCACGCAGGCTATCAGCAACACCATTTATCTATAATCCTGTGTTTGAATGTCCCGTAATCTCGCTGCATCACGCATACCATAATCAGTGCGAGTAAAGCGATTTAGCTGCATTTCAAAAAATTCCCGATTTGCTTGTAAATGCTTGGGGTTTTCATCATCTAAGGGATACAAAAGGGCAGTTCTTAAAGCTTGAATTACCGCTGATGTGACATTGTACATTGAACGTTGAAAAGTGACCCCCAATTGAATCAAAATATCCTCTTCTCCTCGACAATATTCTTGATAATAATCAACAAGATATTGAGGCAAAAAGTGTAACATATCTTGCATTAATAATGTGGGGGGAATACCTGCTGTACCAACGGGAAAGACATCAGCGTAAAGAATGCCATAATGGAAGTCTTTTTGATCTTCTGGAACTTGTCCTGCTTGAGCATTATAAGACTTTGTACCTCTAAATGGTGCTGTGCGATAAAAAACAGCTTCTACATAGGGTAATGCGGCTTCATATAACCAGGTAAAACCTTTAGATTTGGGGATGATTTCATAACATTCACCATCAATATAAACATGATGATAAATGGGACGACCGGCGATCGCAAATATACCATTTATGAGAAAATTCATGGCATCAGGTACACCTTGGAAACCACCTTCATCATAAATATCTGACATTTCAAAAAATACTGGTGCCATGACTTCCCAGAAAAGTCCGAGATTAGAATAATAGGACATCATCCGGCACTGTTCCAAAAACATATCGGGAAACAGTTTATAAAGTCCTAACATCAGGGGATTTTTCCGAAAATAAGCTTTAATGGCTTTATCAGCATTAGTTTTATATTCTTCGGAATCTAAATAGGCATCAAATTGATTAACTGGTGCATACATTTTACGATGCCATAACATAGCTTGCATACAAGCTTCCGCAAATTCCATGTTGATTCTGTCATGGAATAAATGATGGAAAATTTTTGGCATTTTGGTGGTTTCACCTTTTTCCATAAATGCCAAAAGTTCTGGGTGTGCAGTGGCTATACCTCGCCAAATTCTTAAATCAGCATCATCACCTGCATAGTGATTATGTAAGTCTAAATATTCTTGGGGTAAGAAATATTTAAAAGCTGGCAAAGGATCTAAAAATACTCTTTCGGCAATGTACAATAAGTCCCGCCAGTAGAAATCCATCGGTACAGCATAAGCTTTATAAATACCGATAATTTGCATGAGGTTTTCTGGAGTATCTGGCAACATTGAACCGCCAGCTTCTAAGCGATGAATAATTTCTGCAAATTCGTGTTTTGAAGGTGGGATTTTTGTATTTGGTTTAGCTGGAGTTTGTACCATAATATTTTTGTTTTGGGTTTATTTGTTGGCTTCCACACCCGCCTGGAACTTAAGTTCCAGGCTAATAGCTAAAGTTTACTAAAGTAAACTAGGGATTTTCTCGTTCCCATACTCTGTGTGGGAATTAATTCTAGAAGGCTCTGCCTTCAATAATATTAGAATTAGAGGCAGAGCCTCTGTGATAGCATTCCCAGTCGGAGACTGGGAACGAGATATTGATCATAACTACTTCAAGGCAATTACGGTTTTTGCGGTGGTGGGAACTGCCGCTACCATAGCGGTAGTTGTGGTTTCACTCCAACGCACTAACCAAATTGGTTGTACTCCTAAAAAGATGATTAAGGATGCCAAAATTAGCGCGGGGACTTTTTCATTCCATAATACTCTGGGATAGTAAGCTAGGTTATTTTGCAGTTTGCCAAAACAGGTACGGTTGAGAAGAATAACAAAATAAACTGCGGTTAAACCAGATGCCACTACACATAAAATTGTGGAAATTGGAAAGCTGGAAAAACTGCCTTGAAAGGAAATAAATTCGGCAATAAAACCTGTTAAACCGGGGATACCAGCACTAGCCATGCCACCTAAAACCAGTAAAGCACTAATTAATGGTAAACCGCGAATAGGACTCATTAAACCATTCAGTTTGTCTAATTCTCTTGTACCAACTTTGGTTTCAATAACTCCGACTAAATGGAAGAGAATAGCGAGAATAATTCCATGACTAAACATTTGAGAAACTGCACCAACTAAGGCTAAGGGTGTGGCTGCTGCTGCTGCTAGTAAAATATACCCCATGTGTCCGATAGAACTATATGCTACCATGCGTTTGATGTCTTTTTGTGATATCGCTACAACTGCGCCATAAATCGCGCTAATTGCCCCCCAAATTGCTAAATTTGGGGCGATAATCTGCCAAGTTTGAGGAAACATTCCCAAGCCAAATCGTAATAATCCATAAGTTCCCAGTTTCGCTAAGACTCCACCTAGCAAAATAGCGATAGGTGTGGAAGCTTCAACATAAGCATCTGGTAGCCAAGTATGGAAAGGAATTAATGGAATCTTGATACCAAAACCTAAAACTATTCCTGCTAATAATACTAATTGCATTCCCGCAGAAATGTTTTGAGTCGCCACAGCGTCAAAGGCAAAACTATGAGAACCAGTTAACCATACCATGCCTAAAAAGGTGGCTAAAATTAAAGCCCCAGAAATTGCTGTGTAAATCAGGAATTTCATGCCTGCATAAGCTCGTTTTTCTCCTCCCCAAATAGAAATTAGTAAATAAAAGGGAATTAATTCCAATTCATAGAAGAGGAAGAACAAAAGCAAATTTTCTGATAAGAAAGCACCAGCAACGCCACCAGTAACAAACAAAATCAGGGAATAAAATAACCGAGGACGTTCTGTATCTTTACTGCTGCTATAAATAGCAATCCAAGTGAGTAAGCTATTTAACACCAACATTAATACTGATAGTCCATCAACTCCTAATTGATAATTCAAACCTAATGTTTCATTCCAAGGTAGATATTCTGTAAACTGCATCCCTGGATTGCTGATATCAAATTTTAACAAAATGAAAATATTCCACAGCAAAACTAAACCTGTGACGATTAAAGATACTAACCGAATCTGACTCGCAGGAACATTTTTTGCTGGATAAAAACCGATGATTATAGCGGCTATAATTGGTAGCCAAATTAAAACACTCAACATATTTATTAATTGGTAGTTGGTAATTGGTAATTGGTAATTGGTAATTGGTAGTTGGTAATATAGTGGTTCTCCCTTGAGTGAGATACAAGAACCCCATCCCCAATCCCCTCCAATATCAAAAGTTTATCCTTTTCTTCTTTTCTTCCCCCCCGGTGCGGGGGGTGCGAGGATGGGGCTATGATGTATCTCATTCAAGTGCTTCTGCGAGAAAGGTGCTTGTTAATCACTGGATTATTCCTAATCTGATTTAGATGGTATATTATCATTTTAGATTATTATCAGCAATCTAAATCATAGATAGTTAGAAAATTAAATCCATGAGTTGAATCCCCCAGAAAGGCCATGTTACCCAAGCACCTAAAATACCAACTCCTAAAAGCACTGTTAAGGCATAAGATTGAGTTTGCCCATTGTTACTATATTTCAAGCCTTCACCACCTAAAAGAGAAAATAAACCCACAAAATTGACGATACCATCTATTACAAATCTGTCCAGCATATCGGCAAATTTAGAAAGTTGGGCAACGCCGAAAATAATGGTAACTTTGTAAATTTGAGGGGTGTAAAAATCGTAAGCAAATAGGTTTTGTAAACCTTGCCAGGGTAAACGAATTGGTTTGGGAATGTTGCCTAAATAGATGATGCTACTAATACTACAACCGAAGATACTAGACCAAATTAATAGCAGGGCTACGTCTTTATTTAATGTTGCCCAGACGGGAAGTAATGATAAACTTTGTAAAACTAAAGGTAGATGCAAAACAAAGCCAGATAAAACCATCATTGGTAAAACCATCAACCATAAAGCTTCGGGAGAACGTTCACTCATTTGTTTGGGTTTACCACCAAAGATTAAAGCAAATTCTCTAGTTAAACTAAATGCAGTTAAGGCATTAACCACAATAACTATTCCTACTAAAATCGGATGTGTTCCCCATAAACCATCAGCTAATTTAAACAATGCCCAAAAACTACCTAAAGGGGGAAAACCAATTAAACCCAATGTACCGATAATAAATGCTATCCCAGACATGGGGCGGCGTGACCATAATCCACCGAGTTGGGTAACATCTTGGGTGACACTGTTCCAAACAATTCCCCCCGTACTCATAACTAATAATGCAGCGGACAAGGCATGGGTGATGACTAATAATAATGCGGTTTCATCCTGCTGTGTGCCTACAGCAATAAATATCAAGCCCATGTAAACACTGACAGAATAGGATAAACAGCGTTTAATGTCAATTTGAGCGATCGCAATTAACGCCCCACCAATCGCTGTCACCGCCCCAATCGCCACTATCGTCGAAGATGCCACAGGTGATAAACTAAACACAGGTTGCAATTTAATTAATACCCATGCCCCACTGGCAACCACCACCGAACTCCGCAAAATTGTACTGGGAACAGGTCCCTCCATCGCCTCATCTAACCACAAGTGCAAAGGAAACTGGGCGCATTTACCCATAGGTCCAGCTATTAACCCCAAGCACACTAAAGTAATAATTGTCGGGTCAACATTCGCCGTAGTCGCCCATGCAGCTAACTCTGTATAATTCCAAGTCCCTGAAAGTGTCCACAGTCCCAAGACACCCATTAATAAAAATAAGTCTCCCACCCGTTTGGTCAAAAAAGCATCTCGCGCCCCGGTGACTACTAAGGGCTGACTAAACCACAAACCTACTAATAGGTAAGTTCCCAAAGTCAGGATTTCCAGAATTACATAACTGAAAAATAAATCGTTACACAAAACTAAGGCACAAAGACCAGCTTCAAATAATCCCAATAAGGAAAAGAAGCGTCCCCAACCCCAGTCCATTTCCATATAACCAATGGCATATATCTGCGCCAGCAAGTTCAAGCCGGTAATAATAATTAACGCCCCTACGTTGACGGCAGAAATTTCTAAATTAATGGTTAGTTGTAACCCTGCTGTAGATAGCCAAGGAATAAATACTTCTTTAGCTGGATGATTCCAAATAACAAAGAAAGCAAAGACGGCATGGAAAAAGGAGACAAAGGTCATTACTATGTTGACATATCCCGCTGGTCGAGGACCTGTTTTGCGAATGATCCCCGGAGACCAGGGTATGGCTAAAAGCCCGCCTATCAAAGCATAAACCGGAATCAGCCACACAGTGTCTAGCAAATACTGAGCCATTCAATTACCTCTATAGTTTGCAGCAAAAATTAAAGAAAATACACCAACTACTGAGTCTAGTGATCACAGATAAGGGAAATTTATCTTTATTTAATATTATTAGAAATAGCTTACCGTTATCTGTGCCAAAAATAAATTATTTAATTAGATAAATCCACGATACCTTTTGTAAAGAATTCTTATATTTCAAAGCATTGAATTATTAAATAGTAACTATTATTTTAACTCTATGGATTGTATTTTTCTATAGTATGGGGGCGGCATTTTCCACCCCATCACTTTTACACTTTAGCAATTATGTCAAGGTGGAAATTAGGGAAATTACTTTCCGTAATGATCACCGGTTGGCTGAGTTGGCTAATGGGCGCTGGTTTCATATCCCGGTAATCAATAATCTGGACAACAATTAGGTATGCGATCGCCAAAAGTATAGAAATTGCCCCTGTAATAATTGCAACTATCTGAGAACGCTTCATAAGTATTTCCTGCAAATTAAGTTATTGTCACTGTTCTATCTCTAGATTGACATAAACTATGGATCAGTTTCATTTGCCAAAATATAAGTAGGTTAGCATTGAAAATTGTCGTTATGCGAAGGCAAGAGGCTTTGGGCGATTTTACTTTTCTTTACGTATCTAGCAAAGATAATATCAATATAGAACTTTGCTGAAACTAACCCTTATGTCACTAACTGAAGAAATTCTCTCCCAACTCCCAGGCGATGTTTTAGGCGGCTTGCGTCGTACTGACAGTATATTAACATCGTTGCGAAAAGGTAACGCACCCATACCCAACGTAGTTAAAGAAAATCCCAAAAATTTAGAATCTGTAGAATTTGATGTCATTATTTGCGGTGGAACTTTAGGAATTTTGATTGGTTGCGCCTTAGCTGTACGTGGTATGGACGTAGCCTTACTAGAAAGGGGAATTTTGCGCGGAAGAGAACAGGAATGGAATATTTCTCGCAAAGAGTTAGAAGTATTTCGGGAATTGGAATTGTTGACAGCAGACGAATTAGCACAAGCTATCGTCACAGAATATAATCCCGCAAGAGTTAGCTTTCAAGGAGGGACAGAAGTATGGGTAGAAGATGTTCTTAACATTGGTGTCAATCCTATTTATCTTCTGGAAACCTTAAAAACCCGCTTTCTTAAGCTTGGAGGAAAGTTATTTGAAAATACACCATTTAATGATGCAGTAGTTCACCCAAATGGAGTTATGCTCAATAACCAATTTACCGCGAAATTGTTATTGGATGCTATGGGAAATCTTTCCCCCATTAGCCAACAAGCGCGTCAAGGAAAAAAACCAGATGCGCTTTGTTTGGTTGTGGGAAGTTGTGCGAAAGGATTTGCGGAAAATAACTCCGGTGACTTGTTGTTATCTTTCACAGCTTTGGAAAATCAATGTCAATATTTCTGGGAAGCTTTTCCAGCTAAGGATGGTAGAACCACATATTTATTTACTTATATGGATGCCGATGCACAACGATTAAGTTTAGAAACTTTATTTGATGAATATTTACGCCTGTTACCAGGATATCAAGGTGTGGAAATTAATAGCCTAAATTTTCAACGGGCGTTGTTTGGTTTCTTTCCTAGTTATCGTCAAAGTCCTCTGCAAACCCCTTGGAGTCGGATTTTACCAGTGGGAGACAGTAGCGGGAATCAATCACCTTTAAGCTTTGGTGGTTTTGGGGCTATGGTGCGTCATTTACAAAGGTTAACTTTGGGAATTGCAGAAGCACTAAAAACTGATCAATTATCTGCCCAATCTTTGGCAATATTGCAACCCTATCAACCGAGTTTAAGTGTAACTTGGTTATTCCAAAAAGCGATGAGTGTAGGTGTAAATCAGAAAATTGATTCCCATCAAATTAACCAATTACTCTCCGCTGTATTTGCCCAAATGCAGCAGTTAGGAACACCTGTTTTAAAACCTTTTTTACAAGATATTGTTCAGTTTGGGGCGTTAACAAAAACTTTGTTAAAAACTGGTTTATCTCATCCTTTATTAGTTGCGAAAATCATTCCCCAAGTTGGTTTATTTAGTTTATTAGATTGGCTGTTACATTATGTTAATTTAATTGTGTATACTAGTTTGTTCTCTCTAAGTCCAAGATTAGAAATATTAGTTAATAATCTATCACCAGAAAAACGATATTATTGGCATCGGTTAATAGATAAATGGAAGTTTGGTTCTGGTCGTGATTATTCTGAATAATACAGCACTTTCCGGTGTGATGAGGTACATATCCAGCGGGCAAGATGCCCGCACTACAAGAGTTTCATGATTCAAGTTTGTACCTCATTAGAGCGAAATCTGCTGTATCTGGTAAATGGTTATGAATAGAGGTTTTGTGATTTTATACGTCAAATTAGTTTAACGCTCCCATTGACATAGTATTAATATTGATATTATTACAGATTTAGTAAAAGATGCAGTAACTGATATGGAATCTAATGAAGAGCTAGTTCCAGAACCCAGGGCAAACGCATCTTATTTTTAGAATGCTTACTAAACAATAGTCCTATATATTTTTTCAGCTATGAAGACAATGGCGGATTTTTTCCATCTCCGTTGTCACTAAACCTAAATACATTTGCTGTAATTCTGTGGATAAATCAGGGTTTTTGATCAAATGTTCTATCCGGCTTTGCACAGTAGCAATCAAGTTATTTAAGTTTTCGTCAGCAACTATATGTTGTTTCTGTATCTGCTTTAAATCTGGCTGTAGAGGTAGTTCGGTGGAGTTAGTTTGGCTATGGAAATATTTAGCTTTCTCTGTTTCCAATTGAGCTACAGTTATTTGTAATGTTTCTATGACTCCATACATCTCCAGTGGATCAAATATCCGTAACAAACTGGTTTGAGTGACGATCGCTAACTTTGCTCCCCAATCCCAGGATACAACTAATCGCTGCACTCGTCGCTGCTGCATTTCTTGATGGGCAGACCATAGGGAATCTTCTGGACTAAGCAAAAATAAGGGTGTACTCATCACTGTTTTTGCTTGAATTTGAGCCAAATTTAATCCCAATACTTGAAATTGTACGATGTCTCTTTCTGTCACAATTCCTACTGGTTTAAAAGCTAATAAGACATCGTTCCAGGAATCTGTTTTGACTATCACCACGCAACTAACTTGATTTTCCGCCATCATCTGTGCCAAACTGAGTACGGAGGCTGTGGGTGGTGCATGAATTACCTGAGTGGTCATTACTTCTGACACCCGCCGCATTTTCAGCAAGTTGGTGGGGCGCAAAACTTGCCTAATACTTTCTGGGGAGACAATCCCCAGGAGTTGTTTCTCTGCATTGGTGATCACTAAGTGGCGAATGCGATATCGTCGAAACAAAAACAGTGCAGCAAAGATATCCCGAAATGCAGTTTCCGCTAAGGTTATGACTGGATGCACCATGACATCAGCTATTTTCACATGAGCAAAATCTCTACCCGCCGCTGTAAGTTTGACAATATCTCGCTCTGTGAAAATACCCAGTATTTCTGTTTCTTCCATGACTAAAATACAACTTGAACGCGTACCTCGCATGGAACTAAAGCCAATTGCTGAATCAAAATCAGGTAATAAACAACTATTACCTCGCGTCTGATTCATTAAATTCACAACATCAATTAGGGAAGTCTGGGGCGCAACAACCAGTGGATACCTATCTATCGCCTCTTCTAAACAGGGAACGCCAATGAGTGGGTCATCAATTTGCATGGTTCACAATAGCTGATGAAGTTAATTTATGAAGTTTTGTAAAGTTTTTGTCATATATATATCATTTTCTACAAATTTCAGTTATGATACGGGGGATGTAAAGGATAAATCGAGGAAACAGTTTATATATAAAGGGTTTACCGATTAAAAGGTAAATGGGGGATAAAATTTAAACAAAAGAAGACATTTTTGCTTTGTGGTTCTAAATCAGAGCCAATAAGTACATCAGTCTTCATCCATGCCAGAAATCCTCTGTATTTTACCATATAGCCTGTCTAGGACTCTTTTAACTGATACAGGTTGCCACTGACTCCCTCGCTTGGTTGTATATCCTTGCTGGTTAAGCCATGCGGCAATTTGTGGAAGTGATTTTCCTGACTTGTGGTGACGGCGAATTAATTCAATGATCTGTTGTTCAGATGGATTCTCTACTAGTTCACCATTAACTGACTGTTGACCAAAAGCAGGTGAACCATAGCCGGCATAGCCGCCACTGGCAGCTTTCGCTTTCCTGGCTTGGTCTAGCTTTTCCCACAGGTAAGAGTCTTTTGATTTTTCAGTTGCCATAGTTTTGAGAATTCAATCACCTCTGTAGATGTCAGTAACCCAGCCCTAAAGGGACTGGGCTTGCAAGAGTAATCAAGCAAGCCGTACTGACCAGACCACCCTGAGTTTACTCTTATGGTAGCCGTTATTTGAGTCACGACACCCCGGAATGCGAAGCTAGTTCCCTGCTCTGTCATTTGCAATTAAACAGTTTTAAGGTCACTGAAACAGTGTTGCAAGTCTAAAAAGCTCTTATAACAGGTCGAAGCTAACATTACCCCAGAAATGGGAGTTGGTTTCCAGGTTCCAATCAAAAATCTGGTTTTAATTTTAATATCCACAGCGGTTAAAACCGCTCGTGTCGTTTCCCTCTCAGGTCTAAAGACGCTGAGTTTCCCACTTACCGGGTATTCTTATGATATCTCAAATATTGGTTAGTCCTAGAGGAATCCTATATTTGGGGATTGTAAGTAATTGGACAAAAATATTTACAGTCATTGCGAGCGAAGGGAAGCAATCACAACCCTTGGAATTGCTTCATTTTACTTCGTTATATATGGCTAACGCCACGCTGCGCTAACGCAATGGCATTGTGTAATTAATTCTGTCTCACTACTTATTGGTTGTTGATTTCATCTCATTTTCAGTTGGAAATAGGGGGTGTTTGAATGCGATTGATTTTCTTGGGAGTACCGGGTGCTGGCAAGAGTACCCAGGGGCAGCACTGTCAAGCCAATGGCAAATTCCGCATATTTCCATTGATGATATATGCCGTCAGGCGATCGCCAAGGAGACTTCTTTCGGCTTAAAAGTCAAGCCCTATATAGAAAGAGGTGATGTAGTTCCAGATGATTTCCTGCTGAATATCATCCGCCAACGCTTAAATCATGCCTCTGCTCAACAGGGTTGGATTCTGGATGGATTTCCTGGTAACTTATCCCAGGCGAAACTTCTTGATCAACTACTATTAGAAATCCAGGCTAAAAACCACAATACTTCATCAAAACAGCTTTACGACCAAGTTTTTAGCTTTTATGTCCCCATTGATGTTTTGTTGCCAAGGTTACTGCAACAAAGCCGCCTAGATGATACTCGTGATAGTATTTACAAGCGAATAGAACTCTATCATGAGCATTCTGCGTCCTTAATTCAGTATTATCGCCAACAAAATTGTTTAACTATGATTAATGGCGATCGCTCAGTTGAAATAGTAACTCAGTTTTTACAAGATTCCGTTGCCAAATCTTATTTAACAGCAAATAAAAAAATTTAACTGCTGGAAAAATATTTCCTATTTTATGCGAAAGAAAAGAAAAATCAAAAGATTACAATTTCTATGGCATCAGAGTTATAGAACTTCTGAGCATTGCGTTACCTCAACAAATAACCTCAATTATTTGACAATTTTCCATCTTACAACTACATAATCACCAATTTAAATTTTTGCTGGAGAAACCTATGGCTACTTCTGAAAGTCTGAATGAAAGTCTTGTTAAATATATCCAAAAATCAGAATTTGAATCGCTATTAGAGGCGGAAGAGTTGTTTGTCATGGACTGTACCGCAACTTGGTGCGGACCTTGTAGGATGGTTGCTCCTTTAATGGATAAACTAGCCGAAGAATACAAAGATCAGGTAAAAGTGGTCAAATTAGATGTTGGTGACGGCGAAAATCAAAGCATTGCTAAAGAGTACGGTATTCGCAGTATTCCCGCAGTTATGTTTTTCAATAAAGGTGAATTATCAGAAATAGTTGTTGGGGTAGTTCCCTATGAAAAATTCACCACGGCTTTAAACAAAATACTTTAACATTCTTGAGGGGGTTTCTCCATGCAGAGAGCGTATATATTTCCATGTCCTAATTGCGGTAGTCAAGCAAAACGTCAGTTTTTAACTGATGAAAAACTAGCTCACAAGTATTCTTTGATTAATCAAATTATCCGCACAGAGTGTCCAGTTTGTGACTACCTGATGGTAATACGCTCTCTGGATGGAAGTGTCATTGAAGCTTACGCACCTGGAATACCAAGTAATTTTCAACCATTAACGACATCTAATCTTTCTCCAGAAGTGTCTAAGCAGCACATATTAGAGATGAGTAAATCTATTTTATTCTCCCCCATAAGTAGACATTTACCAAATGAAAATCCCAAAAATTCATACTCATTACTTTCAGGATCTCAACCATGATTAAAGCTGAAGACATAATGACCACAGAAGTTGTGACAATTCGCGGTTCAGCAACCGTAGCAGAAGCTGTAGCACTGATGAAAGAACGCCATCTGCGCTCTTTAATTGTCGAACCTCGCACAGAAAATGACCCCTATGGCATGATAACTGAAACTGATATTGTTTATAAAGTTGGTGCTTATGGTCAAGACCCCAAACAAGTGCGAGTTTATGAAATTATGACCAAGCCTTGTATTGTCGTCAATCCTGAGCTTGGTGTGGAGTATATAGCCCGCTTATTTGCTAATACAGGCATCCGTCGCGCTCCTGTCATTAAAGGTAAACTATTAGGAATCATCTCAATTACTGATATTCTCAGAAAAAGTGACTTTGTGGAAAATCCAAAAAGCTATTTTGAGATGTATTGTCAGGAATTTCCCGATGCTTTAGAAGCCAGAGTTTACGAAGATTAAATCCAATAATTCATGTTTTTTTGCCCAGTTAAGCATACTCATTTACATAAGAATAATGAGCAATCTGGAGAAAGCTGAAACGGGATTTTTGCAAATTCATGACAATTCAAAAGTTACCCACAAATTTCAATCCAACTATTGATAGGAACTTATAAACCGATGATGAAAGCTGAAGACATAATGACCACAGAAGTTGTAACAATTCGTGGTTCAGCAACCGTAGCAGAAGCTGTAGATTTAATGAAATATAAAGGTTTGCGCTCTTTAATTGTTGAACCTCGCACAGAAAATGACCCCTATGGTATGGTCAGTGAAACTGATATTGTTTATAAAGTTGCTGCTTACGGTAAAGACTCCAAACAAGTGCGAGTTTATGAAATTATGACCAAGCCTTGTATTGTTGTCAATCCTGAACTTGGTGTGGAGTATGTAGCCCGCTTATTTGCCAATACAGGCATCCGTCGCGCTCCTGTAATTAAAGGTAAGCTATTAGGAATCGTCTCAATTACCGATATCCTCAGAAAAAGTGATTTGTTTGAAAATCCAAAACGCATCTTTATTGAAGACGAAATAGAAGTTGCACGGGAAGAAGCGAGAACAATTTGTACAACTAAGGGCGATTCTTCTCGTGAATGTGCAGCAGCTTGGGATATTGTAGAAGAACTTCTGGCAGTAGCATCTGACCAAAGATTAGTGAAGGAGAATGTTGTCGAATAAATATTATTTGCCTTGCCTGATTTGCCCAAAATTCTCATAGGGGTAAAGGTTTTTTCTTGCCTTTGTCCCTTTAAATAACACCTATAGAGATAGTTGATTTGTCCATTTTTTTTAGAGGATCAGTCAGGATTTAGATTTAACTTCTATTTTTCATATCCAAAAACTTTAATTGTTGATATAAACAACGAATTTGCTGCAAATTTACACCTGCTAATTCTGCTTTTCTTAATGGATTACCAAAAATTGCGTCTACTTCTAAAGGACGCTTTTCATCAAAATCAATTTTCATACTGGTGCGGTAGGGTTTCATTTTTGTGGTGTAATCTAACATGGTTTGAATAAAACTTTCAGGAATGATTCTCCCGGTACTTTTTGCCCCTGCGACTACCTCCCACATCAAACTTTCCACTAACTGACGAGTGTGAATATCCGTCATCAATTCATCTGTTCTCCCATCAAGAATTACAGATAAGCCATTATAGGGAATATTCCAGACTAACTTTTTCCAACGTCCTAATAGTAGATCTTCTAACATTTCTATAGATATACCAGCATTTTCAAAATCTGTGGTAACTTCCCGCATTTTTTTAGTAATGCCGGTTAATTGATAATTAGATTTATACTCACCTAAAGTAATTTGTCCATAATCTAAATGATGAATATGTCCTGGTCCAACTTTATTAGCACAGAGAAAACATAAACCCCCAATAATGCTGACATTATTGACAATTTCTGCAACTTCTGCTTCTATATCCAGTCCATTTTGTAATACCAATACTACCCCGTCATCTTTAACTATTGGTGGTAATAAATGGGGTAAAAGTTGATTTTGGGTTGTTTTTAGTGATATTATTACCACATCACAGGGTGGCATTTTGTCTACATTGTTATGAGCATTAACTTGGGAGAGGGTGAAATCACCGTCTTTAGACTCAATAATGAGACCATTTTCCCTTACCTGTTGGTAATCACTTTTGAGTAAATAGTGAACTTCTAAACCAGATTTTTGGAGTTTTGCGCCATAAAATCCACCTAATGCGCCGGTTCCTAATATTGCATAAGTGCGTTTATCCATTTGATGTATAAAAAAAACTGAAGAAAATCATCAGACTATATTTTATCAGAATTGTCATTAATAAAACTTAAACATGATTTACTATCTTGTAGAAGCTTTGCTAGAGAGGTAAAATTCATGGCTGATATTGTTGATATTGCAGTTAGTAATGATGCGTTTAAAACTTTGGTAGCTGCTGTTTCTGCTGCTGGGTTAGTGGAAACATTAAAAAGTCCGGGTCCATTCACCGTGTTTGCACCCACTGATGACGCTTTTGCTAAGTTACCACCAGGCACAATTACAACTTTATTACAAAATATTCCCCAGTTAGCACGGATTTTAACCTATCACGTTGTTCCTGGAAAGTTAACAAAGGATGATTTAGCGAAACTAGGTACAGTCAATTCTGTGGAAGGTTCTCCCATCAAAATTAATTGTGAAGATGGTTTTGAGGTGAAAAACGCCACAGTTTTAGCAGCAGATATTATTGCTGATAATGGTGTAATTCACGTTATTGATACTGTGATTTTGATGGGTTAGTCCCACAAGCTGAATTTTTTGATTTTGACATTCTGATAGAGACGCTGGAAGCAACGTCTCTATATACTAAACACGGGTGAGATCTAAACTTTTGCCAAATGACAAAGAACCCAGATGTGTAGGGGTTTAGCTCATGCTTTACCCCCTACCTTTAGAATCAAACAATCAAGCCGTTTTGAGTAAGTAGGTGAACAGAATAAAACCAATCTGTGTAAAGAAAAGTAAAATCGCCCAAACCCTCTTGCATGAGTGCCTCTTGCCTTGCCATAACGACGATTTTCAATGCTAACCTACTTATAATTAAAATTAAGAAATTGAGTTGTTAGGGCTAATTCTTTAAAAAATGTAACATAAATGGTGTAACCACTCACTTTTGAGATAAGATTACTTAAGTAACCTGGAATTTATAATAAAACCTAATCATAAGAACCTACAATTACCTATCCCCCAAAATTAATGTTAGATTTTCACACCTTAACTGAATTTTCCCGCAATCACTGTATAGGTATCTGTGGCTTTCTAGTCCCGGCTAATGTCTTGACTACCTTATTAACGATTATCCTCGCGTTTCTAAATCGTCCCATGCGTCAAGTCTGGGCATCTGTGACACTAGCCTGTACATTTGCTGCAATCATGATGCTGCACGTTTATACTTGGTTTATGATTGGTGTAGTGATGTTACCCACGTATGTCTTGTTATCCCTAGCTGTCACCTGTTTATTAACTAATCTTTTAGTAATTATCTGGCGGAGAAATCCTCTACAATTATTTTCTCTAGGTAAATAATGACAGCATCAATCAAAAGTTAGAAGTAAAAACGTAATTTTATTTCAACTTTCTATATCCCCGACTTCTTAAAGAAGTCGGGGATTTTACTCTAGCAATGTTTAGTGTTAGTGAGAAAAACCACCCCTATAACTGCCGCTATAACTGCCGCCATAACCACCGCCATAACTACCGCCATAACTGCCGCTATAACTGCCGCTATAACCACCGATATAACTGCCGCTATAACTGCCGCTATAACCACCATAATGACTGCCATGATGACCACTACCGAGAATGGTTTGTATTTCGTCGGTAGCTAGTTCATTAAGAAAACTAGTATCATCATTAAATAAATCATAGCCTACAGGAAGTAGTGGGGATATTTGGATATTAGCCACGATCATTCCTCTTTGAGATATTTTCTTGACCAAAAATACATAAACAGTCAGAATAGTAGTAAAAGTAGAAATTACTATTCTAACTATTAGTAATAGCTGTTAGTTAACAGCTATCTTTTGAATTTTAATAACCCCAATATCTCCCGTTATGACTTTTGTGAGAGTAATGATGGTTGTGATGAGAATGACAGCTATGATGATGATAACCACCACCGAGAACGTTTTGTACTTCATCGGTAGCTAGTTCATTCATAAAACTAGCAGCATCATTGAATAAATCATAACCAACAGGAAGTAATGCGGATATTTGGATATTAGCCATGATAATTCCTCTTTGTATGTATTATCTTGATAAAAGATAGGTAAGATTAGATGTGATATACACCAACCTTAGTTTTTATTCTTTCAAAAAGAATTTATAAATTCAAGGC
>NZ_JADEWA010000477.1:0-4139 GCF_015207865.1 Dolichospermum sp. LEGE 00246 | reverse complement strand
AGGGGGGGGAGGGGAGGGAAGAACAGAAGTTTTTTCCGATCATTACCCGTCAAAATAAATTTGACGAACTACTAGGAGTATGGCTAACGCCACTTCGCTATAAATCTATTGATAGTTTTTAGGGATACCAACTTGTGATAAACCAGCAATTACTTTCAAGTTTTGACAACGAATTAATTCACTAAAATTTAAACCAGAACGCCCTTCTATTGTTCCTGCTGCTTCAATAGCTGTTAACAAATGTTGGGCGGCTTCAGTTTCTGAATAACCCCGTCTTTGGGCGATTCTAATAGCGACTGTATCAGCAGTTAATTCTGACTCCTGAGATTTATTCGTGCGCCAAATCCGTATAGCCGCTACAGCACTTAATCCCCCAGCTATTACCACACCTACCACATCCGCCTGGACTGCTTCGAGTATTCCCCCTACAAGCCCTGCTAACACCACACCTTGATAAACATTAGGTTGCAGCCATTTCACCCCTATTAACCAGGATACTTTTTGCAATAGGAGTAAATCCCGTTGGGGTTTTGTCAACCGTCTCCATAAGTCGAAATTAATATATATTGGTCTTGCTTGACTTAAAGGCAAAGGAAAAGCCGCATCTATTACCTGCTTTTGTTCTGGTTTACTGACGATTTTGGTCATCATTCGCCCAGAAGCAGGCATTACATCCAACAACCGACGAATTTCAATATTTGGTTCCATAACACCCATTATTAGTCATAATTATGTATATTCAATGACTACTAAGATTACACTTTATTCCACTTTATATTTATATGGACGCTTTTGATCCCAATCCGCCAGAATGGACTAATCAAGCTGTACACGCCTATCAGTTTCATTGTCCCAAATGCCATGCTGGTAGTCGAGATGCTGTTAATGTGTGGTTAAATAGGCGATCGCCTGTCAGCACGCCAGAACGTCGTCGTAAGTGGCAAGAATTCTATCATTGTCATTGCAGTCATGTCTGGTGGGCTTGGAGTAATGATAGACCACCGACGGATTTATCTAAGCAAAATCAAAATAATTAACTGCTTTGAGGCAGAGCCTCTATATGGCATTCCCAGTCGGAGACTGGGAACGAGAGAAAGACGCGGAGAGTGTCAATCTAAATCTGGTTCAACACCAAGCGCACGAAGTTGGGCAATTAATCTTTCGGTTTTTTGCCTTTCTTGTTCTAACTTTTGCCTTTCTTGTTCAGCTTTCTGTCTTTCCTCCTCTGTGCTGGTTAATATCCAATTACCGTCTTTGTCATACCAACGTAACCAAGGCATTTCTACATTTTTATAACTTCCTTGCCACACTCCTAAACCTAATTCTATTTCGGGAATCCAAAACCGAAAATCTGATAATTTTACTTCAGCATAACGAGCGCCTGTTAACTGAAACATTCTAAATTCAGATTTATAACGATCAAAGATGGCGTAATAGGGTACTCTTAAAATTTGTTCGTAAACTTCCCATTTACCAGGAGGTTTTTCTACATCTCTTAATATTGTCCCTAAGTCTTCTTTCTCTGTTCCTGGTGAGAGTAATTCAACAATAATATGAGGATTAACCGCTTCTTGCCAAACCACATAACTTAACCGCAAATCTCTTTTGTCATAAAGAGAGGGAACACCTAACACTGCAAACCAATCAGGGCGTTTATACCATGAAGGATGACGCAAATCATAGTAAAGATTCAGATCACTTCCTGTAAATATTTGGTCGCTAGGATAGTCAGGGGGACGGAATGTTTCGGCTAATAATTGTGGTTGGAATAAATGAAATTGATCTGGCAAACCAGGTTCCTCCGGGTCTTCGCTAGGAAGATCATACATTGTCGGTAATGTTTCTTTAGGGGAAAGTGGCGGATCTGTTTGATACATTCTTAACAATCCTAAAGATAGAATTTCTATTTCTATTATGTCGCAAGATGATTCGGTTTAGAAACGCAATGTTCGCATATTATAAATAAAGTGCAGAATATGGGTTTCATACTTATTCATTATTCCCCGTCCTTTTCCTGTGCTAAAGTCAAAACCTGCACATAAAGCCGATCTGAAATTCTCATTCCCTGTGCTTGCATTTCATCTAAAACATCCTTAACACTATCCAACAAACCCCGACGCTTCGCTAACAGCAAAATCCCCACAGTCCCAATTAAAGGTAATTTTCGAGCCATAGCCACCTTCCTGGCAGCCCTTTCATTAATTAATAACTGAGAAGCCCTAATTTCTTCTGCTAAAGCAATAGCTTCTGACTCTCCTAAATCTAACTTAAACGATTGTTGTAACTCCCTAACCACCTGCTGATTATCTACCGTTACAACCTCCAACCAAGACAAATTCTGAACAAGTTTTGCTGCTGGATGCTCACCTACTTGCAATTCATCAAATACACCTTGGGGAATCACAACTTTACCAAAAAGTTTTGGCAACAAATCAAGATGATCCACTTTTGCCAACTCGCTAATTGGCGTAGTATCAGAAACAATAATCATTTAAGAAATCTGCTGATTTAAAATTAACTCTGCCTGTTCCACTTCTTGACGTAATTCCTCCAAATTCTGAGAATCATCAAAAAGAGAAATACCCCATTTTTTCATCATTTCTATTACCTCTAAACGAGAAACACCAAGAATTTTACCCGCCCTACCACTGCTAATTTCTCCTACCTCTAATAATGTCATTACATAACCTTCTTTAGCTTTTTGTAAAGCTTTTTCTCTAACCTCAGCCGAAAGCTGAATACTTTCTAACTGCTCATCTAAAATTGTTAAAGCCATTACCAAAATCTCCTAACTCTATATTTTTATTTTAATCGTTAAGCTACTTACTTTAATAATGTTAATTTAGGATAAATAGGTGGATCTGTTTGATACACTATTGATAATCTTATATATAAAATTTATATTTCTAAAATGTAGCAATAATTCAGAAGTTACAGTTTTATTTTAGCATTACATTAAGACACTTGAGGCAGAGCCTCTAAAATAGCATTCCCAGTCTGGAGACTGGGAACGAGTTATACAGATGATCAAGCTTCACAAAACCAATACAAACAGCAAATCTATTAATTGACTGAGGGATAATATATACTTAGTGCGAAGAATAACAAAAAATACCAACAATAAATGACATAATACGACCTAGTGTATCAAGACTCGTGTCAGATTTTGAAATACCCGCAATCAAACAGGAGGCGCCCAGAAGCAACAAAATAACTGCGAAAATAAAATTCATTTTCAAATCCTTTAGTAGCAATTGTTCATTCAGAGTACCAAAATGTCATTCATCTGTAAAGTGGAAAGCTTCTCTCATAAATGAATCACGGTAGATAACTATTCAGTTTCCTCGTTCCTAGTCTCCGACTAGGAATGCTATCAAGAGGCTCTGCCTCACCCCTCACAAATCAATCAATTCCACCTCTAATAAACTCGGCAATTCCATATAATTGTGATAACTAGAATAACGCCAATGAGATGGTTCATCAACATAACCACGACGCACCGGATTATTATGAATATATTCTAATTTTTGGATAAACATTTCTTCATTAGCAATTGCTTGGGGATGAAAACCTTCTTGCCAAAGTTGATATTCTTGTTTGGTTTTATGTTTTAATTTATAAATTTCTAGTTGCTTCAGTGTATATTCAGCATTATTTTTCTCAAGTAAATCAATAATAGAACGAGCAGTGAATGATTTAAAATTGCCTATTTCTTTAGATAAGTTAGCAGCAGCAGCGATAAGATGCAGATGATTTTCCATGATGACGTAACCATACAATGTCAACCGCTGCTGACGTTGGAGAAAGTTAAGGGAATCTATGATAATTTGGACAAGTTCAATATTGCCAAATAATGGCATCCAATTGATTAATGTGCAGGTGAGGAAGTGCGGTTGAGTTCCTAATACATGATAGCGACTGCGTCCCATTGTATTTCTTTGATTGATATTGGTATGGAGGTTGAGGCAGAGCCTCTATGATGGCATTCCCAGTCGGAGACTGGGAACGAGAAAATTGATTAATGTGCAGGTGAGGAAGTGCGGTTGAGTTCCTAATACATGATAGCGACTGCGTCCCATTGTATTTCTTTGATTGATATTGGTATGGAGGTTGAGGCAGAGCCTCTATGATGGCATTCC
>NZ_JADEWA010000476.1:0-4146 GCF_015207865.1 Dolichospermum sp. LEGE 00246 | reverse complement strand
ACCCCTCTCCAAACCTCTCCCCGAAGCGGGGAGAGGCTTTGAAAACCCCCTTCCCTCGTAGGGAAGGGGGCAGGGGGGTTAGGTTTTTGGAGATTATCGGTTTCATCTAATACTTTTAAAACATCCTCTAATATGCTTTTGATGATTTGTTGATATTTTAATTTGGTATCCATTGTACTATCTCCTCCTATCCCTCTTTTGGGTTTAGGTTTGAGGAAGTGATGGGGTATTGTTTGTAAGGAGCATTTCTTGAAATTCAGCTTTGCGCGACCAGTATGCTACATTAGACACTTGTTCTAGAAGAGTAATATTTTCAAGTTTCCAAATGTCTATGGTATCGTCAAATAATGAAATAAATTTGTACTTTCTTTCTTGAAGGTAGCTAAGGTCTGACCAAACAGTAAAAACATTATCAGCCCTACTATTACCTGCTGTCACACTTGCTGTACTTAGTACATCAATTAATGATGTGTGTTGGCGATATTCGGTGCAAAAATCTACTTTTCGGGAACGCCCAGAACGTCCTGCAAATTTCTTATTTTGTTCAAAAGGTATTTGTTTCTCTGTTAAAAATTCTGCGACTTCTTCTATAATTGACTCAAAACCTCTAGTTCTAAATGTAAACCAAATATCAGAAACTCTAAATGCTGCTTGCGATAAAGTTGTGACAGCAGAAGCTAAGTTTTCATTTTCTTGTATTCTAATTATTAACATTCCTTTATATCTTTCAACACCATGAGTTAATAGCGTATCTTGAATTAGCGTTTCTTGCTTTTCTGACCTTTTCTCAGATATAGTTTGCATCCGTAGCCAGCGTAAAGTTTCACCTAAATCTGTCAAGATATATTGTCTCTCTTTTTCCTTTAGATATATATCAATAACGTCACCATCAGGATAAAGTAATGGGGTACGTATACGGATATAGTCGTTGACCGTTGAACAGGTAAACAACTCTCCAATCGTTTTGGCAATTTCTTCACAAGGGCTTAACATTAGAGGAATAAATCTAACTGTAATGGCGGTGGATCTTGCATAATTCCATTATGCTTTATTTTCGACTCTAGACAAAACTGTTGCCATACTTTGACTGGATCGGTGACAGGAGCAGTTATATCTGGTGGAACATAAGCTTCTTTATCTCGATACGGCTCTCTCCAGCGATGCTTGTGTTTTTCTCCTACTAGGTTTCCATCAGGATTTTTATGATCTTGTCCTAAATCCAAAGCATATATTCTACCAGCAGCCCGATGGATGAGTGCGTAAGTTAGTTTTTCTGTTAGCGAGTTATAACTACCTTTAACAAAAATGGGATAACCAGGATTTGAGGTAAGTTCAACACGAAATTCTACAGCAGGAGAATGGTCTTCATCTTCAATCCATAAAATATCACCATCAATTTGTTTTGTTGTATAATTTATAAATTCCTCAAATTCTGCCTGAGTTAACATCAATAGCTAAAAAACACAACATAAATTATTGTGTCATATAAAACACTAAAAAACCTAGTTAACGCCAAATGCGATCGCTATTTTGATTAAACTTAATGAAATTAGGTTAAAATCCGAATATTGGCAATTTTAGGTATAAAAACTAGATTATGGCAAATCCAGAGCATTTAGCACTACTGAAGCAAGCGGTAGGGGTTTGGAATAAGTGGAGATATGAAAATTTAGATATAAACCCTGACCTAAGTTGGGCTAATCTGATTTGGACTGACCTGAGTGGGGCTTACTTGCTTGGGGCTAAACTGTATCAGGCTAACCTGAGTGAGGCTAACCTGAGTGGGGCTGATCTGACTGGGGCTAACCTAAGTCGGGCTAATCTTAGTTGGGCTGATCTGTATCAGGCTGACCTGAGTTGGGCTGACCTGAGTTGGGCTAACCTAAGTTGGGCTAGTCTGTATGGTGCTAATTTAGCAATGTCCCAAATAATTGGTACAGATTTTCACAATGCAACTTTAACAGGTGCTTGTATCAAAGATTGGTATATTACCCATGAAACCGATTTAGATGGTGTAATTTGTGAATATGTTTATCTTGATGAGCAAAAGACAGAAAGACGACCTATAAACGGTAATTTTGCACCTGGAGAATTTACCAGTTTATATAAAAAGATTATAGAAAATACAGATTTAATTTTACGCAAAACTCCCGAAAATGATAATACTTTTAATAATCAAGGAGTTCAATTTTATTCAAATTCAATAATTCATACTTGGGAAAATCTACGTTTCCGATCAAAAACAGAAATCAAAATTGCTGAAGCATTAGACAGAACTGGAGTTTTATTTGTACCCAACTCCTTAGCACGACTCACGACACCCAAAGGTAGAGCAAATAAAGAAGCTGATTTTCTCATTTGTTATAACGGTAAATGGGGAGTTTTAGAAGTTGATGGACCCTTTCACACCGCAGAACGCAGAGTAGAAGAACAAGAAAGAGAACGCATTTTCAAGAAAAATGGTATCAAAGTTGTAGAAAGATTTGATTCTGAAAGATGTTATAACAATCCTGATGAAGTAGTCCAGGAATTTTTCAAAATGATAGAAATTGGATATTCTTAAAATAAAGCGTAAAGAAGATCCCCGACTTCTTTTTTAATCTTGTCAATAAAATGTAAATTGATCTAAGAAGTCGGGGATCTGGATCTTGTGGTAAAATTGAAATCGAATTCAAAACCACACACAAAACATGGCTACAAAAATCCCCGTTACCGTCATCACAGGCTTCTTAGGAAGCGGTAAAACCAGTAGGTTGGGTTGAACAAAGTGAAACCCAACAAAGCCTTGTAAATGTTGGGTTTCGTTCCTCAACCCAACCTACATAATTTGGTTTTTTTGAGCTTAACCGACAAGTATTGGGTTAAATAAAGAAACTTACGTTATGATCAAATAAATATCAACAATTATTCCTTAGACTTAAAAATCAATCTTTACAAGATATAATTACTAGTATTATCTCAGAAGTTGGAGAAGAAAGATATGAGGAATTAATCAATTTATTGAAAGTCTATGAATAATTATCTAATTTGCGTAGATGCCAGCTTTACTATTAACTTAATTAATAGTAAATCTATGGATTCACCATTTATCAACCTATGGGAAAATTGGCAACAAAATTCTGATACTATTATTGCTCCCACATTATTTTATTATGAAATCACTAATGCTTTACATCGCATGAATCAAGCAAATTTATTAACCATTGAGGAGACAAAAAAAGCTTTGCAAGATGCGTTAATTTGGGGATAGTTCTTTATGGAAGTTCTCAATTTCCCCAAGTTCACGAAATGGCACTAACTCTAGCAAAAACCCTCAAATTATCTGCTGCTTATGATTCTCATTACCTAGTACCGCAAGGCGGAAGTCAAAAGTCAAAAGTCAAAAGTCAAAATGAAGACAGTATAGGCTTTTGGAGGATTTAGAATGGTTGGTTTATTTACGCCGCAGTGTACTAGTGCAGGTTGGTGTAAATAACATGATCATTAAAATCTCTGAAAATTTGATTGATTACAAGGCTTGAAAATGGTTTATTCACTTACGCCGTGTACTAGTCTGTTTCAATGGACTTGAGCTATGAGACAGGGAATTCATTCCCTGGCGGTTGTGGAAGGCAACAGATAAGCCATTTTTAACTTAAGTTGACACCAATAAGCTTTTACTTTACCCCCACCTATAGAATCAAAGGACGAAGCCGTTTAGAGTATATATTACTTAAAGCCGATGATGAGATTTGAACTCACGACCTACTGATTACGAATCAGTTGCTCTACCCCTGAGCCACATCGGCGTACACAGTCACACATCATAACATAATTTATTGATGATAAAACCAAATTCTCCAAAAAATCTCAACCCGCAACAATATGAACGCCTCAAAGCCGAAGTAGCCGCACCCTATCGAGGGTTAAGGCAATTTATCTATATTGGTGTCGGTGCTTCTGGCTTTATTGGTGCATTCGTCTTCTTCTTTCAACTCCTAGCAGGACGCGATATTGAACAAGCAGCGCCTAATTTTGCAATCCAGCTAGGAGTAATTGGGTTAATGGTACTCCTCTGGAAATGGGAAAACAGAAAGAAGAAGTGAGAGGCAAAAGACAAAAGAAAGATAATAAATATTATTTCTCCCCTGCCCTCTACCCCGTCTC
>NZ_JADEWA010000475.1:0-4154 GCF_015207865.1 Dolichospermum sp. LEGE 00246 | reverse complement strand
ACTGTAGATAAATCAAAGATTGATTCTCCTAAAAGTTCAATAATTTCTACATTTAAGTTTCTAATTTGTGCTTCTAATTTAGCATCAATTTTTCCTAGCTTGCGATTAACTTGACGGATAATTAAATTTTTTTCTCGTTCAATACCTCGTTCAATACCTTGTTCAATACCTCGTTCCATCCAGCTAGTTACTATTTGCATAACTTCCTCTTGTTCTTCTGGTATTAGTGAACCTAATTCTGTTTTAAATTTCTCTTCTTCTATTTGATTCAGTCTTAAATAACTATCAATAAACCCTGATATTAACTGCATTTTAGCAGGATTTAATTTTAAGGTGACTAACAACCTTAAACATTCTGCTTTTACTTTTGGTCTGTCTGTTACTGCTGCGGTGATTGTTTCTTGTAAATCTCGAATAACTGCAAATTTAACATTACCTGATTTTTCCTGTATAATGATCTTTTTTGATTCTTTTCTCGTTCCCATACTCTGTATGGGAATGAATTCCAGAAGGCTCTGCCTTTAATAATAAGTAGGTGAACACAATAAAACCAAACTGTGTAAAGAAACGTAAAATTGCTGAAAACTTCTTTACTCTTGCCTTGCTATAACGACAATTTTCAACGCCAACCTACTTAGTAGAGTCCTCTGTGATAGCATTCCCAGTCAGAGACTGGGAACGAGATATAGTGAGGGTTTGAGCTTAGATAGAAACTAAGCGACGTAAGGATTCAGCCCGACGTTTAGCAACGATGTTATTGGGTGCTAATTTTAGTGTTGCTTCATACATTTCTAAAGCTTGAGCATTCAATTTTTTCTTTTCGTAAGCGTGTCCGAGATTATTTAAAGCTGATACATAGTCTGGGTTCAATTTTATGGCTTCTTTGTACTGACGAATTGCTAAGTCATATTGCTCTTGAGCAAAGTAAACATATCCCAATCCGTTATAAATAGGAGCAATGGATTCTTCTCCTTCTTCTTCGGCTGCTTTGAGAGATTTTTGAAATAGGGGTATGGCTTGACTAAATACTTTTTTTTCTGAGTAGATACTAGCTAATTCATAATATTCTTGAGCCGTACCTTTTTCTTTTGTTAATTTGTTTTTTAACTTGTTCAAGGAGCTTTCAAGTTTTCGGGTTTTGAATACTTGACGAAAAACATTCACCCCAGCAAATGCAAGTAAACCAACAAAAAGTGACAGATAAATGATGACTAAATTGCTATCCATTTTCTACAAATACAAATTATTAAAATACTCTATCTATTATCAGTTATTAGGTTGTGTATTTCTCACTAAATTACTACAATCCCCAGTATTCTATCCGTTCTTTTAGCCAACCTGTAACTGTATAACGAGCGATCGCTTCATTCACGTTACGTCTTAATTCATCATACTGTGATCCTTTTGGCATCACTACAGATAGTGGCTCTGCTGACAATTTAGTTGCCAGTATGCGATATTGAGGATGTGCTTGCACCCAACCACTAAGAATACTAATATCTGCCGCAAAACCATCTACCTGATTACTTTCTATTTTCTCCCACCCTTGAGCATAGGAATCTACACTGACCAACTCAGCAGATGGTGTAAAATACTTTAAGTATCCAATTGTGCTGGAGTGGTTGAGAATAGCTATTTTCCGTTTACTTACATCTTTTAATGCTTGAATCGCTGTGTTTTTTGTAACTATTCCTGCACCGTCATAATAGTAAGGAACACTGAAGCTAACGATGCGAGAACGTGATTCTGTGGCTGTGACTCCAGCGATCGCTAAATCAACTTGCTGATTAAATACTAATGGTAAGCGATCGCTATTAGCTACCGATTGCAATTTCACAGCATCCGCTTTTCCCAGCAAATCACTAGCCAAACGTTTAGCTAAATCAATTTCTAACCCTTGTAATTTGCCCTTTTCATCCCTAAAACCTAAAGGGCGAAGATTATCCTTAACTGCCATATTTAAATAGCCTCGCTGCTGAATTTCCGCCATTGTTGCGGCAGATGCAGTTAAGTTCCCACTGAGAAGAGACAGACAAAAAATTAAGAGAATGGTAGCGGATAATACCAGATGTAACTTATTCATAATTGCTCTGCGTTTTACTCCAATTAAAAATGCCAAAAAGTTTCTTTATTTTTAATTTTCAATTTTCCGAAGTGCCATCTGTTACATCCGTTATTCATCCGTTGCCACCTTTATCCGTTAACCGAGTTAGCCAGTTCCGCAATTTTTGCGAAGCTTGCAGGATCAAGAATTGCCAATTGTGCCAACATTTTGCGGTTTAGTTCCACATTGGCCTTCTTCAAATTACCAATTAACCGGCTGTAGCTTAAACCGTGTTGTCTAGAAGCTGCGTTAATCCGCGCTATCCACAGACGGCGAAAATCACGCTTCTTCTTTTTGCGATCGCGGTAAGCACTGCGAAGTGCCTTCATTACCTGTTGGTTAGCGGTTCTAAACAAAGTTGAGTGAGAACCACGAAAACCTTTAGCTAATTTGAGAATTTTATTGCGGCGTTTACGAGCTACATTACCGCGTTTTACCCGAGTCATATCTTATTACCTGTGATCTTTTACAAATATGGAAGCATTAAGCGTACGTTAGGTTCGTCCCGTTCATGAACAACTGCCATTTTTGACATATTGCTCTTTTTACTAGAGGATTTATGCTCTAATAAATGGTTTTTGAAAGGTTTGCGGCGGACAATTTTACCGCTACCGGTGGCGCGGAATCTCTTCGCCGCAGCCTTGCGAGTCTTTAATTTAGGCATGGGATGGCTTTAATTCAACACAATCTACCATTATATATGAGAAAAGGCAAATTGTATGCCCCTTTGGCAAGATCGGCAAGGATTCCCAAAATATCTTAATTCAAGACTTGACAAGGCGAAAATTTTAGTTTACACTAATGTTAGGAGTAGAAATCTGTCCGCGCATATATATTAAACTTTTGGATTGTCTGAATCAGGATTTCCAGGATTTTAGGATTTACAGGATGTTGGTTTGCGGTGGAGATTTTCGATTTTCACTTTTTTATATGATTCTTGACATCAAGACTTGACAAGACGCGATAATTGGTTTACACTTATGTTAGGAGTGGGAATCTGTCCGCGCATATATAGTAAATTTTTGGATCGTCTGAATCAGGATTTACAGGATTTAAGGATGTACAGGATTGTGATATTATCATTACCTAAACTATCCTGATATGGCTACGCCACGCTTCGCTATCAGACAAATAAAAATATCCAACTTCCCACCAAAAATCATTCAACAACATCCTGTAAATCCTTAAATCCTGGTTATCCTGATTCAGACAATTAAACGCAGATGAACGCAGATAAACGCGGATGTTATACTAATTATTAATTTCTCTCCCATCCTGCAAATCCTGATTCTGACAATATGCAATCTTGGACACCTAACACCCCACTACAATTCTCAAAGGGATGGAGTTAGAACCAGTCAACCGTCCCCAAACTGTGCGGGAGTTTCGGGAAATTTTGGGTTTAATAAACCAAGAGGTAGAATTAAAATTCTGCGATAATTAATGTGATAAATGAGAAGATTGTTAAAAGTTGTCGGGGATCTGAAATTCTCAATTGTCAGAATCAGGATATCCAGGATTAAAGGATGTACAGGATGGTAATTTTTAGATGGTTTGTTGGTGATGAAAGTTGTATTTGTCTGAATCAGGATAACCAGGATTAAAGGATTAACAGGATGGTAATTTATAGATGGTTTAAATTATTCAAAAATAATCATTCAAAAACATCCTGAAAAATCCCCAACTTCCAAAGAAAAATCATCCAATAACATCCTGTAAATCCTCAAATCCTGAAAATCCTGATTCAGACAAATAAAAATCCCCAAATCCCCACCAAAAATCATCCAATAACATCCTGTAAATCCTCAAATCCTGAAAATCCTGATTCAGACAAATAAAAATCCCCAAATCCCCACCAAAAATCATCCAATAACATCCTGTAAATCCTCAAATCCTGAAAATCCTGATTCAGACAAATAAAAATCCCCAACTTCAAAAAAAAAATCATCCAATAACATCCTGTAAATCCTCAAATCCTGGAAATCCTGATTCAGACAAATAAAAATCACCAACTCCCCACCAAAAATCATCCAATCACATCCTGTAAATC
>NZ_JADEWA010000474.1:0-4161 GCF_015207865.1 Dolichospermum sp. LEGE 00246 | reverse complement strand
CCTACTTTTTTATAATAACATAAAATCAATATTTTGTTCGTTTCGTCGCTGTAGCCTTCTTTGTTTTCGCTACGCTCAAATACAATTTGGGCTACGCAACTCAACTCACGCGCATTCATCCCACGCTCCTAAGAGTGAGACGTGGGGCTTCTGCTGATTAAGCTAAACACGGGTGAGATTTAAACTTTTGCCAAATGACAAAGAACCCAGATGTGTAGGGGTAAAGCAAAAGCTTATTGGTGTCAACTTAACGTAAAACATCTATCCCGCAAAGAACTCAACTCGTCTCATTCCCAATCTCTGACTGAGAATGAATTCTAGAAGGCTCTGCCTTCAATGATATTAGAGGCAGAGCCTCATCAACTGCATTCCTAGTCAGAGACTAGGAACGAGATGTGGTAGGGATTTGAGCTTAAGTTGAAACGAATGAAGCTCTTGCTCTACCCCTACAAATCTAATTTTGTCGTGATTTTATATAGGGTTTGCTGAAAAAGTTGTCTGTGAGGGCAGGGAACAGTTTTAACTGTCTGGATATCCTCAATTTTCCAAATCTGAGAAAGAAAAATGCACCTATTTTGAGACACCATTAGCCAAAACCTTGCACTTTTTTGTGGTAAAAATCCGCGAAACCCTTTGTTAATAAATGGTTTTAGCTTTATTCAGCAAGCCCTATATAAAGTCTATGTCCCAACCATTTTGAGTATATAAGCCAGTACCGCAGGGTGAAATTAAAAATTCAGAAAAGTGTCCCAGATTAGGTGAAGCCTAACTCCTGACTTCTGCTATAGCTTTTCTCCTGTTAGCTATTGAGTGAAAGCGAACTTTATCCTAAAATAATCTAGTAGGAATTTGGTGAAGCGGTTTATTTTACTTGCCTCTTCTCTACTGAAAATGAATCAAAAGCAATTAAAAGGAAGATAAGTCACCTGTGAGTAGCTCCTAAAAAAAAGCTAACAGCTTGATATTGGATGCTCAAAAAGGTAGGTTAGATGTTTTGAGTATCTTAAGAGTATGATGAAAAGTATGAAAGCTGAACATATTGATTTTCCAGTGCTACACTCAGAATTATTCTTACGTCATCGTCTACAGGTAGTAGAGGAATTGTGGGAGTCGGTGCTGCGTCAAGAATGCGGTCAAGAAATGGTGGATCTTTTGCGCCAATTGCGGGACTTATGTTCTCCAGAGGGACAAGCCACGAATGACTTAGCTGCCTCGGCTGTAGAATTAATTGAACAATTGAATATCAATGAAGCGATTCGTGCGGCGCGTGCCTTTGCGTTGTATTTTCAGTTGATTAATATTATTGAGCAGGAATATGAGCAAAAGCAGCAATTAAACCGCTATAGTGGAGAAACTGATGAGGAGGTTTTTCCCAGTATAATTTATTCTACGAACCAAAGAGAAGAAGAATTGCCTATTACTAAGGAAATAGGTAGTGATTTAATGACATCGGAAACTCCGCAAAAAGGGACTTTCGCGGCTTTATTTCCCCTGTTGTTTAAGTTGAATGTTCCACCCCAACAAATTCAACGTCTAATTTCTCAACTGGATATCCGTTTAGTTTTCACTGCACACCCGACGGAAATTGTCCGTCATACTATCCGGGATAAACAGCGTCAGGTGGTTCATCTTTTACAAAAATTAGATGAAGCGCAAAGTCGCGCTGGTAGCTATCCTTGGGAAACCTTGGAAGTCAAGGAAAGATTACTGGAAGAAATTCGCCTGTGGTGGCGAACTGACGAATTGCATCAGTTTAAACCAACGGTTTTGGATGAAGTAGATTATGCTCTTCACTACTTTCAGGAAGTGTTGTTTGATGGTATTACGCAACTATACAAACGCTTCAAATATTCTTTGGGAGAAACTTTTCCCTGGTTACAACCACCAACGACAAATTTTTGCTCTTTTGGTTCTTGGGTAGGTTCAGACCGAGATGGTAATCCTTCGGTGACACCGGAAGTAACTTGGAAAACCGCTTGTTATCAACGAAAAATGGTGTTAGAGCGGTATATTAAGTCAGTTAAAGAGTTAGTGTCTTTATTGAGTGTATCTATGCACTGGAGTGATGTACTACCAGATTTGCTAGAGTCTTTGGAGTTGGATCAATCACAGTTGAGTGGGGTGTATGATGATTTAGCATTGCGTTTCCGCCAAGAACCTTATCGTCTGAAGTTATCTTACATTCTCAAGCGTTTGGAAAATACCCGCGATCGCAATTTGGCTTTATATAATCGGGAAACCCCAAACAATGAAGATGCACCTATGTACCGTTCGGGTGCAGAATTCTTAACAGAGTTGTTGTTAATTCAACACAACTTGACGGAAACAGGTTTAAGTTGTCGAGAGTTGGAAAACCTGATTTGTCAAGTGGAAATATTTGATTTTAATCTGACTCAATTAGATATTCGGCAAGAATCATCCCGTCATGCTGACGCGTTAAACGAGATTCTGGAATATTTGCAACTGTTACCCCAGTCCTACAACGAATTATCAGAAGAACAGAGAATCGCTTGGTTAACTTCAGAATTGCAAACTCGTCGTCCCTTGATTCCCGCTGAGTTACCATTTTCGGAAAAAACCAATGATGTAATTGAAACTTTCCGAATTTTGCGATCGCTACAACAAGAATTTGGCATTAAAATCTGCCAAACTTATATTATTAGTATGTGCCGCGAAGTCAGCGACGTACTAGAGGTTTTACTCCTAGCCAAAGAATCCAGTTTATTTGATCCTGTAGTTGCAGTCGGGACAATTCGCATCGTTCCTCTGTTTGAAACCGTAGAAGATTTACAACGTTCTAGAGGCGTAATGCGACAACTGTTTGAATTGCCTTTATATCGGGCAATGCTGGCTGGAGGTTATGCCGCAATTAACACTTCGACTTCGCTCAGTGAAGAACAAGCATCTCCATCTATTTCTACCTTGAATCCTAACTTACAAGAAGTAATGTTGGGGTATTCCGATAGTAATAAAGATTCTGGTTTTTTAAGCAGTAACTGGGAAATTCATAAGGCTCAAAAATCACTTCAGAAAATCGCCGAAAGTTACGGTGTAAATCTGCGGATTTTCCACGGACGAGGTGGTTCTGTGGGGCGTGGTGGCGGACCTGCTCATGAAGCGATTTTAGCCCAACCAGGTCACAGTATTAGTGGACGAATTAAAATTACCGAACAAGGGGAAGTCTTAGCTTCTAAATATTCCTTGTTAGATTTGGCTTTGTATCATCTGGAAACCATCACTACAGCGGTAATTCAAGCCAGCTTACTAGGAACAGGGTTTGATGACATCGAACCTTGGAATGAGATCATGGAAGAATTATCTCATGCGTCGCGTCAACACTATCGTAACCTAATTTATGAGCAACCTGATTTTATTGACTTCTTCCACCAAGTCACCCCCATTGAAGAAATCAGCCAATTGCAAATTAGTTCTCGTCCAGCCCGTCGTCCATCTGGTAAAAAAGATTTAAGTAGTTTGCGAGCCATTCCTTGGGTATTTAGTTGGACACAAACCCGCTTTTTATTACCTTCTTGGTATGGAATTGGTACAGCTTTACAGGAATTTCTGGACGCAGAACCAGAACAACATTTGAAATTACTCCGCTATTTCTACCTCAAATGGCCATTCTTTAAAATGGTGATTTCTAAAGCCGAAATGACTTTAGCAAAAGTAGACATGGAAATGGCACGTCACTATGTTGATGAATTGTCTAATCCTGAAGACAAACAGCGATTCGAGAAAGTTTTCGAGCAAATTTCTAGCGAATTCTTTCTGACTAGAGATTTAGTCTTAAAAATCACTGGACACCAAAAACTATTAGATGGTGATCCAGTATTACAACGTTCTGTACAATTAAGAAATGGGACAATTGTGCCTTTAGGATTTATTCAAGTTTCCCTTCTCAAACGCCTCCGTCAATCGAAAAATGCGCCCACAACCGGGGTAATTCACTCTCGTTACAGTAAAGGAGAATTACTGCGAGGGGCATTATTAACTATCAACGGAATTGCTGCCGGCATGAGAAATACAGGTTGATAATGGGTAATGGGTAATGGGTAATGGGTAATGGGTAATGGGTAATGGGTAATGGGTAATGGGTAATGGGTAATGGGTAATGGGTAATGGGTAATGGGTAATGGGTAATGGGTGAAAATCCAATAA
>NZ_JADEWA010000473.1:0-4162 GCF_015207865.1 Dolichospermum sp. LEGE 00246 | reverse complement strand
ATTATTTATAATGCAAAAAAAAATACTATTAACTTCTTTTGACATTTGGTTAAGCCAACAAGAGTCAAATTCATCCGATGACTTGTTACTCGCACTAGCCAAAATGGCTTCACTCCCCCATGATTTAAATTTTTTGCCCCATTTACCTGTAGACGTGCAACTGGCAGGTTCTCGCGTCATTGCCAAAATCAATGAACTCCAACCAGACTACATTATTTGTTGTGGCATGGCGGAAACTCGTTGCCAATTAAGCGTAGAAGTCTTTGCCCGTGGTACAGGCATCTTGCCTGTAAAATCTCCAAATTCTCTCGACATCTTGCCTCAAGAGTCTATAAATTCCCCTGAAAATATTTTCCAAACCAGCGTTGATCTCGAAAAATTATTAGTCGGAACAGCAGCAGTTGAGATTAGCTACGACTGTGGTAAGTTTGTCTGCGAGGGACTTTATTATAAAGTATTGGACTATTTACACCAGTTCCAACTGTCAATTAAGTGTATTTTTGTTCATGTCCCAATTTTAAACCCAGAAAATTCGCCAGAGATAATTGCCGATTTCGTTTTGATCATTAACAACTTGGCACTTCTTTAGAGAGATTAACGTCTGTTTAAACAAATTTACTCAGTATTATGTTGCCACTATTACTTGCTTTCACCCTTGCTCAAGCTGTTCCTGCCACGCCACCACCAGAAGAAATATTACAAATACAGTCAGTACGTCCTTTACCGGGAAAATTGGATTTATTACCAGTATTTAACAGCAATAGTCCAGAACTGGTATCAGAAGAAGGAATTTTACTTTCTACCTTTCCAGAAACGGGAAAAAAAGTCCCATCAGCCCATTTAGATTTTCCCTTGCGCGGACAGTTTGATATTTTTGCCCATCATATTGCCAAAGCTGACCCACCGGAAAATTTACGTTCTTTGTATTTGGGCATCATCTTACATAACCCTGGTTCTCAACCAGTGACAGTAAATATATTGCAAGGTGCGAGTTATTTAAGTCAACCAGATGCCCCGTTTAAGGAAATAGCATCTTTAATTCCCAATGACTTAGGCACAGTTTTTTCTGGTCCTGGGAGTCGGGTTATGTCTGATATTTTGAGAGGGAAAAGACAAGATATTTTTCCTCCCCAAATTGTTATTCCCCCAGGGGAAAGCCAGATGTTATTAAATTTACCAATTCCCGTCCAAGGATTAACACCCCCTTTAAATGGTCGATCCACATATCTGCGACTGCGAAGTAATGGTAATGTTTATGCTGCTAGTTTAGCGATGTTTGCCCGCATAAATACTGATGGTAGTGAACGTGCGCCGAATTTATCAGAATGGCAAAATTTATTAGATAATGGTGAATTATCCACACCCAGAGATAAAGTCCCCACACCCATCACAGGAAACAACAAACCGACAATTTACGGGCGTGTAGCCGGAGTATCCAAGGGTTCTCGATGGTTAGCAGACATAGTAGATGCCCCAAAAAGCAAGTATTTAACCATTCCCCAACCTGGTGCAGCCTTTTCCTACGGTTTGAGTACCTTACATGGGGGAACATTAGGCACAAATCAAATTCAAACCGCACCCATGTTAGTCCGCTATCCTGACACCGCTTATTACGCTCATGGTAATTATGGGATTCAATATAGTCTCAAGTTACCTTTATACAACAATACTCAAAATCCACAAAATGTGAGTGTTGCGATTCAAACTCCACTCAAAGAAAATCAATTAAGTAAACCTGGACTCCGCTTTTTTAAGTTACCCACTCGTCAAATCTTTTTCCGAGGAACTGTACGCTTACGTTATCAAGATCAGGGAAAATGGCAAAATAAATTTGTACATTTAGTTCAGAAGCGCGGTGAATTAGGAGAACCATTAGTCTCATTAGATATAAAACCAGGAAATACATCTTTAGTTCAAGTTGACTTTCTGTATCCACCAGATGCTTCACCACCACAGGTTTTAACAGTATTAACCCAAGCCAAGTAGTTTAACATAACCAAGTCATATCCCCGACTTTTTAAAGAAGTCGGGGATATTTGTCTTTGGGGATCTTTTTGTTCATAGTGGCATCATCCGACAAGAGATTTTTTGATCAATTAGATATTAAGTAATTGGACAAAAATATTTACAGTCATTGCGAGCGAAGGGAAGCAATCGCCAGGGTTGTGATTGCTTCATTTCACTTCGTTCCATATGGCTAACGCCACGCTGCGCCAATGCAATGACATTGTGTAATTAATTCTGTCTCACCACTTAAGTAGGTGGGCGGAGGAAAATCAAAATATATTTCGTTTTTTGAAATGGCTAAAACTCAACGACAATAACCCATCGAGGTGAATTTACATATCGTTACACATTTTGGTTATTTCACGTCCACCTACTTATTACTCCAGGTGTTTGTCATACATTATGGCTCTTGTTACTTTTCGGACATCCTCCCAAGAGGCACTAAAACTACTACAACTACTGAAACTAATAAGTAAAGATTTTATCAAAAATATCATACAAAAAGCCGTAATTATGACAATATCTTTTTGATGAAATTTCGGTTATCGTCATTTGAGCATCCCCGTGTCGCTTCTTGCTTTTTAGGTTTAGAGATTTCCAATTAAAAAAATATCCCAAAATTTCTTGTTGATAGCGTAGTGTGGCGTTAGCCATAGTATGTCCATCGGACAAAATTGGATACCGTTCGCGGAGCGTCCTGGAGGAAACTGGCGCTGCTGCAAGCGGTTCATCTTTTTTGTGGAGTTATCTTAAATCCAGTGTTCAATCTCATACTTCAATTTGGTAACGCTAAAATTCTTTATCGAGAAAATAAACATGAATAAAGACAGGATAGAACTAGCTAAAGAGACTTTAACAACGCATAAAGAAAATATGCGAAAAACGTTAGAACGTCGCTTACAATTAGCCAAAGCACAGAATGACGAAAACTTATCACGTCAGTTAGAAGGGGAAATGAGAGAATATAGCGAAAATCCTGAACCTTCTGGCATTAAAATTGATTCTCTTGGGTTTCTACGCATCTTTAAGACTATTCTTGCTCCAAAGAGGGGAAAATAGTAAATAAGCCATCGCTGCTGCCAATTGCATCATTATCCCTTTGGTCAGCGCGATCATGAATTGTAAAGTTCAGGATATTTTCATAGCAATTGCCAAAAATTACTAATTTAACAAAGTTAAGGATAATTGTCTCAAGTTAATTTTTTTTCACATAAGGCTACAACCAAGTTGTACAGTGATTGCGAAAATTGTTATTGAAGAACTTTGCTTAACTTTGTTAAATTCGCACATACTATCGAGAATTTGAGCAATAATGAAGCTCTTCAGATTAAACTTCAGTGTCTAATCTGATATAAATCTAAAATTCTTTGTTAGGGTAACGAAAATGAGTATAAAAAGAATGGAATTGGCTAAACAAACTGCAAGAAAGCATCAAGAAAATATCCAAAAAATCCTAGAACATCGCTTGCAAGTAGCGAGAACGCAGGATAACGAAAACCTATTGCATCAGTTAGAAGGGGAAATGAGAAAATATAGCGAATACCCTGAACCTTCTGGCATTAAAATTGATTCTCTTGGGTTTCTACGCATCTTTAAGACTATTCTTGCTCCAAACAGGGCAAAGTAGTAAATAAGCTGTCGGGGCTGCTATACTCAAAACGGCTAGAAGCTGGACTTTTTTATCATACAAAGAACAATTTCAAAGCCTCTCCCCGTTGCGGGGAGAGGCTAGGGGTGGGGTTTTATGGCAACCCATAGGTGGCAACCCATAGGTATCAACTTAAGCTCAAATCCCTACTACATCTCGTTCCTAGTCTCTGACTAGGAATGCAGTTAATGAGGCTCTGCCTCTAATAACTCAAGTTGCTAGTTATCTCGTTGAGGCTGGTAATGGGTAATAGGTAATTGGTAATTGGTAAGTAATTGGACAAAAATATTTACAGTCATTGCGAGCGAAGGGAAGCAATCATAACCCTTGCGATTGCTTCATTTCACTTCGTTCCCTATGGCTATGGATGCCAGCAAATACTAATCAGTCCCAACAAGGAATTAGGAGCGGTTCTTGAGTTCTTATGTGGGGAGTCAAATAAACTTGCTAATTGTGGGACTTATTATGCCAGACAATTGTTTTTTAAGACGGGTAAAATTCCTGGTA
>NZ_JADEWA010000472.1:0-4168 GCF_015207865.1 Dolichospermum sp. LEGE 00246 | reverse complement strand
ATATTATTGTTAATCACATCAATTGATGAGAGACATCTAAAATCTAGAAGGCGATGTAAATAATCTTCGCGCAAAGTTAAAATAACTTTCACAAAAGATATACCTAAACAATTACTAATAAATTGATCAAATGCTTGTTTTTCGTGAAAATCTGTATAACCAAAGAAAAATTCTTCAAATTGATCAAAAATTAAAACTGTAATTAAGTGATTATCTGCATTTTTTCGTAATTGTTGTAAAATGTCATTAGCAGTTATCAGAGGACAAAACTTAGATCGAGATTCTGTTTCAATGGCTGATTGTTTCCCCATTTCTAACATAGCTTTGGTAAAGGATTTTCCTAATTCTCCTAACCAATCTCTATAAACTTGGAGGACAACTGGTACAGCAATTTGATCACCAATAGCGCGGTTTTGTAGTGCGGGAACTAAGCCAGCCGTAACGATAGAACTTTTACCAACACCTGACTGTCCATGAATAACTATTAATTTTTGGTCTGCACGACTAATTTTACCAATTAAGCGATTAACATCAGAGTTTCTACCAGAAGCGGCAATTTCTAAAGCTATACTATTACTACCAAATGTAGATACTAAACTGGGGTTGGTGACTTGTCTTTGAGGTTGTAACCTTCCAGCCCCAATAAAGGAGACAAAACCATATTGTTGTTCTACAGAATGGAGTTTTTGTTTAATAATATAGGCTTGAAGATAGTGTCCTATTTGAAAGTATAATAATCTTAAATTATGTAATAAGCGAATGTAACGATGGGGATCATATTGATGTTCACTGTTCTCTAAAGCTGATGGTAGTTGTTGAGATGCTGTATTTATATATTCTTCTGCTACCGTTATTTTTCCTAGATGATTGAGGGCTTTGGCTAAAGTTAATAAATAAATTTGCTCTAATATCAGAGGAAATAAATAATTATTTGATTCTGGGCGATTTTTTTCTGTTTCTAATTGTAGTAGTGATATATGCGCTAAAATACTAGCTTGTGTCCAGTTTGAATTATGTACGGCTACCTGCGCTAAAAAACCATAATCATAAGCTAATTGAATTTTCCTTCCATATATTTGATGTAGTTCTAGGGATTTTTTAGCGACAAATTCTAATGCTGTCCATGATTTTAAACTATATAGGACTTCTAATAATTGTTCAATAGATTCTGAAACTAAATCTATCCGTCCAGCAATTTCAAATATTTGTAAGGATTGCTGAAAATATGTTTTGGCTGATTGCCAATATGTTTCTCTTGATTTGGGGTTTTGTTCGGCAAGACGACAGTAACATAATCCAATATAAAATAATAGAATTGACTGTTTTAAAAGATCGGCACAAGATGAATTAGATAATCCTGCTATTATATCAGTTGCATATTCTGTCGGTTCTAAATCTTCTTGATGATGCCAAAAACACAAACTTTTCTGAAAGTTATTTAAGGCAGAATCAATCCGATTATTGACATAATCATCTATGCCAAAAATAAATTCTAACCTAGCATTTAATTCTGCCTCGATTCCAATCCCCCTATCATACAATTCTTTAATTGCATAATGGAGTTGGTCACTACTAATCCATACTTGTTCTAAGGTGACAGGATGAACTTGAGCATAATTACTTTGTAAGACTCTTGTAAATAAATCGTCAGTTTCTTCGTGGAGAAATTCTAGTAATCCAATAGAAGTCATTTCAAATCTAATTGGTGTAGCTGCCCAACTCGCAAAATCGGGAGCTAACCGCATGATTTTTTGTAAAACTTGATCATTTACCCAAAAAATTATGGGGGTTTGATAACACTTACGAAATTCGTCTCGGACTTGATTAATGGAACGCAAGAGATCATCTATTTCATAGATTGATTCAAACCCCATAATCATTAATCCAGCAGGTTGATCAATGGTAAGTTGTGATTGAATTGCTGTATATAAACTTGTAGTTTTTTTGTCTAAAGTAATACTTTGAATGCGCTCATTTCCCCAACCATTAATTGCTAGTTGCTGCTGGATCATATCTCGCAGGAATTCGTAGTTACAGCACAGTAAAATAACTGAAAACTGATTTTTAGAAAAGGTAATTGCTCTTTCCAAACTACGTAAAGACTTTTGGTTAGCGGCGATTATATTCTCTGCTTGCTGTCTTTTAACCATAATCTAAACTTTTCCATTTCTGCTAAAACTGGGTTAACTGCAAACCAAACTTCTTAACTGTTCTCCTCGATCAATGAATAAGTATTCGGGGAGCGATCGCCCAGAAGGTAGAGGACGAACCGCCACCCTATCCAAGTTATCCACAATCACCACCAATCCCTTCTTCCCCCTGGCTTTTAGCTCCAAATTAGCTCGGTCTAACAGTTCTTCATTAATTGATTGTAAGATATTCTCTGTGCGTGGTTCTAGATAGTCTCTTAAGCGTCTGCGTAACTGGGGACTTTCTTTGGTTTTTGCCGTAATTTTGGCAATTCCTACCGATAATTCGGCTTCTACTCCCAAGTCTAAAGGAGTTTGCAGAAAATCTACCAACTCCCCAAACAACTTAGTAAAGTAACTAGGTTGGACACGCAGCTTCATCGCTTCCAAGTTTTTACTCACCAAACCAGCGATCGCTAACAGAATATCTGTAATATCTATATCTACCATTTCTAAAACATGAGTAGACTCAAAATAGACCACATGAAAATCCTGCGCTTCCAACTCAGCCTTGAGTTTTAATAATTCCGTAGATTTTCCACAGCCCAAATGTCCTGTAAATAACTGACAGGTTGGCGTATTTGGAGATATCTTAGTAATAGTCCGCAGCAGAGCTTCAATGATCTTCCCACCCCGGACTGAAGTAAAATCAATATAATACATCCGGTCGTCTACATTCTCAATCATCAAGGGACGGGAAGGATTACAAGCCTGATAAAATCTTTCTAAATTAAAAATCATAAAAAATCCAATTCACGCTGTAATTGTCACAACATCATCTGTCACAATCTCTTTTACAGCGGAAAACTAGACATATCCGCAACAACTTAGTATGTAAATACAACTAATTTGATCTTTTTCTTCACAGCCTCACCCTACCCAGTCCCCAAAGCAATTTACTTGCATTAAAATTTACATTAATTACGTGCAGAAGTTTTCAGTGTTATAAGGTATAGATAGCGGAAAAGATACCCGTCATCCGTACCTCATAAGACAAGCAAGTGCCGGAATGAAAATAAGCAAAAAGGGAACCCCCGCCCTGAATTACTTAATTGTATTGCATCCAATTGATAACCGCCACAACGATTGAATCACTCCCTCTACTGAAGCAACCCAAAATAGGCAAAATATTGAAAGTTGATAAAAAACTTGATGTTCTGACAAATCTAGTCAAACACTAATTACGTAGCTTCAACTGTAATTATTACCAAAGCATATTAATCTCTGCATCTACCCCTACGAATACAGTCACCTGATTCTTCATCCCTAGCAGACATACCTACCACTAACTGTGATTGAGAATAATTTCCGATTCTTACCCCTGCATTGTCAATGGACAGCTTATTCCCTGCAAAACAAGCACTGGAATTGTACAGATAGACAGACAACACCATTAGTCCTAAACCAATTGTTTTTTTCATATCAAAACTCAACTCAGAATGCTATTGCGTAATCAGCAACATCATCTTCGTGAATGAAAACTTGTGAATTAGTTAATGGTTTTCAAAATTGCCATAAAAAATCTGCCCATAGCATCAAACAAGACACTACAAACAATGCCAACTCAAAGCGCATTAACTTATCTCATTTATTTATTGCAAAGACTAATCTAGACTAATATTGGACATTACCCAATTACATCCTTGATTTATCTCAGAATGAACAAACAAGTTATTGTTTTCATTGATTCACAAATCCAAATTTAGATTTATGACTGCTAAATTAACTCTTACCCCCCTGGCAGAGTTAATTTAACCACAAGATAACGTTCTTTCTATCTGTACAAATTCTCTGAGAAAAACCCGGAGAAAAAAATCTTTTTTTGACCAGAAACAAAAATAGATATTATGCGTCATCAAATAAACGACGTAATCTAAAACACAATTGCATCTAATCACCACCAGAGATTATTTTTTCGTAATCATGAAAAAATGACTCATCACAGGGGATATAGCTAATTAATATTCACCAACTCATAC
>NZ_JADEWA010000471.1:0-4181 GCF_015207865.1 Dolichospermum sp. LEGE 00246 | reverse complement strand
AAATTAAAACCGTCCCTGATTGGCAGCAACGGTTGAGGGATTTTGTTGATCAACTTCTTGAAGACTTGGACAAACAGTAATATATGGATAGTTATGGGTAGAAATTATCAAGCTGCTTCTACCCCCAATTACAGTTCTAAATACCCAATCGTTGATAAACCTGTTCTAAATGCTTGAGATGATGTTGTGGATCAAAACAGGCTTCTATTTCTGCTGGGGATAAGTTTTGAGTGACGCGAGGATCTGTGCTGATTAAATCACGGAAGTTGCCTTCTGGTTTGTTCCAGGCAGTATGGGCGCTTTCTTGGACTATAGTATAGGCTGCTTCTCGATTTAGTCCTTTATCTATTAAGGTTAATAATACCCTTTGACTAAAGACGACTCCACCATAACAGTTAAGATTTCGTGCCATATTTTCGGGATAAACCAACAGGTTATTTACCAGTTGGGTGATTTCATGCATCATAAAATGAGTCAAAATGCAAGCATCTGGTAAAACTACCCGTTCTACAGAACTGTGGGAAATATCCCGTTCGTGCCACAAAGCGACGTTTTCTAATACTGCCCCTGCATGACTTCTCACCAATCGTGCCATCCCTGTTAATCGTTCCGAACGGATGGGATTACGCTTGTGAGGCATAGCACTAGAGCCTTTTTGCCCTTTGGCGAAAAATTCTTCAACTTCTAAAACGTCTGTTTTTTGCAGGTTACGAATTTCTACAGCAAAACGTTCTATGGATGCAGCCAGTAATGCTAACTGTTGCACAAAGTCTGCATGAATATCACGGGAAATTACCTGAGTGGAGGCAATATCGGGTTTAAGTCCCAGTTTTGCACAAGCGATCGCTTCTACACGGGGTTCAATGTTGGCGTAAGTCCCCACTGCACCTGATATTTTACCGACAGCGATCGTTTTTTTGAGAATTTGCAACCGTTCTTGGTGTCGCAACACTTCCGCTAACCAACCAGCTAACTTAAAACCAAAGGTAATAGGTTCAGCGTGAATACCATGCGATCGCCCAATCATTACCGTATTGCGATGTGCAGTAGCTTTTTTACGAATAGCATCAATGACATCTTCTAGGCGTTTTAACAACAGATCCAGACTAGCAACTAATTGTAGCGATAAAGCAGTATCCAAAACATCAGAACTAGTTAAACCCAAGTGAATATAGCGTCCTGCATCACCTACATATTCATTAACATTTGTCAAGAAAGCAATCACATCATGACGAACTTCTGCCTCAATTTCCAGCACCCGTTTCGGGTCAAAATTCGCCTTAGCCTTAATTTCCTCTACTGCTGCTGCTGGAATATAACCCAGTTCTGCCTGTGCTTCGCAAACCGCGATCTCTACATCTAGCCAGGTTTTCAGCTTATAGGTTTCACTCCACAAATCGCCCATTTCGGGCAAGGTATAACGCTCAATCACATTCACAGCATCTAATACAACTGTCATATTTTACATTAGACATCTCCAAAATAGTAATACTCTATGGTTAAGGGTGAATTTGGCTCAAAATAAACCGCAACCGATCATAATCATCTTTGAGTAACATACTCAGATGTCTTCCAGCTTTAATCAACCATTCTCGATCAGTTTTTCGTAACTGGTATACTCCTCGAATAGCGGCGGCAGCTAAAGAATCTACAGGCGCACCACTAATAAAAATTAATGTTCGTAAAAAATCTAGTTCTTCCGTAAACTGAATAATTTCTTCTGCCTGACAATGATTAACAGCCTGGTGGATTTGTGGTGGACGGGGTGGTAAGTATTGATATACCCTGCCGTTATTACCTATATTTATAGACTTTTCCTTAAATCCCACAATCGCCGCTCGAAATTCAGTTTTGAGCATAGAAAATATCTGGGGTTGTTCCTCGCGCAAAGCTTCTAAAGATAATCCCAAAGCAACTGCCCGATGTACAGAATCAATAGGCATAGTTGTGGCATGATAAACTACAGCATAAACTTGATTACCAGATTCTTCGTCCACAGCGCAAACCCAACTCCCAAAAGGTGGCATTGGTGGAAAACTCAAGTCTTCTGGTTCTAAACACTGAGCCAAAAATTCCGTACTTGTCGTTTCAATTATCTCTGCAAAGTGATGAGAATGGCGATTTTCAATAGCAAACTGTGGTAAAGGTAGACGCATAAGCAGTTAAGGAACAGGGAATAGGGAATAGGGAACAGGGAACAGGGAACAGGGAACAGGGAACAGGGAACAGGGAACAGGGAACAGCAAAATCATTTGTGTAATTAATTCTGTCGCATTACTTATAGGAATTGCAGAATTTTTTTAAAATTGCCATTAGTCAATAGTCTTAGTAAATAACTAATAACCACTGACTAATGACTAAAGACTAAATTACTATTTCCCTTTTTTCGGAACTGTAGTTTCAACAGGTTCTAATTCTGTTAAGCGGAAAGTAATTATTTTATCCCAATTACCACCTTCAAATAATACAGCTACTTTACCATCACTCACTCGTTGGACAAGTCCTTCAGACCGATAATATGTATCTGCGGGATTTTTGATGCGAACAGTTGCTCCAGGCAGGATCATCTTATTTACCTTCAATAGTTTCCTATTAATAGCTTAATGCTTATTAGGGAACGGGGAACGGGGAACGGGGAACAGGGAACAGGGAAATATTTATTATCTTCTTGCCTTATTTTTACTGTCACCTGTCACCTGTCACCTGTCACCTATTCCCTTTAATAGCTTAATGCTTATTAGGGAACGGGGAACGGGGAACGGGGAACAGGGAACAGGGAAATATTTATTATCTTCTTGCCTTATTTTTACTGTCACCTGTCACCTGTCACCTATTCCCTAATAATACTTCTGGCGCTGACGATAATTAGCTACAGATTCTACTATACCGATCGCAATAAAGTTAGTCAGCATTGCTGAACGTCCATAACTCATCCAAGGTAGGGGAATCCCCGCCACTGGTGCCAAACCAACTGTCATACCAACATTCACAATCAGTTGAAACACAATCATAGACAAAACACCTATAGCTAAAAGTGAACCGAAGTTATCTTTGGCTGTTTGAGCTACGTGAAGCAACCGAAAGCAAATCAAGCAAAAAACTGATAGTAAAATTAAGCACCCCACCAGACCAAATTCTTCAGCAACAGCGGAGAAAATAAAATCTGTGTGTTGTTCAGGAACGAAATTGAGTTGAGTCATGGGACCTTTAAACAAACCCCAACCCCAAACTTCACCAGCACCAATAGCAATGCGAGATTGAATCAGGTGATAACCAGCACCAAGAGGATCATGTTCAGGGTTAATAAATACACTAAGTCGGTTTTTTTGATACTCCTTTAAGATATGATTCCAGGCAAAAATGCCTAATTCGCCACCAAGCAGATTAAGACATAATGATCCAATAGCACCAATACCAAAACGCTTCCAGGGCAGACTAACCCAACCAACTATCCCCATCGCTACTGCCCATATTAAACCCAATACACTCAATGATATTTCTTTAGATAAAACTATGGGTGTTGATAATGGCCAAGACATACTAAATAAGATTGCTGCTATGACCGGAGAAATCATGAGTATTAACCAGCCGGGGTTAGCGTTTGCCCAGTACAGCATTCCTAAAAATATTGCTCCAAATACCAGTGATGTTGCCAAGTCTGGCTGTAAAAATACCAATGCCCAAGGTACAGCCGTAATTGCCAAGACACGGAAAACATTCTCAATAGTAGAAGCAGTTTGCTTATGTAACAACGCAGCTAAGGTAATGATTAGCCCTATTTTGGCAAATTCTGAGGGTTGGACATTAAAACCAGCAATACTAATCCAACGCTGTGCGCCTTTGGCACTAGTACCAGCGAGCATCACAGCTATTAAACTAAAGTTGGTCAGCCCGTAGGTGAACCAATGCCACTGCATTAAGTTTTCATAACGGCAACGAGCTAAAAACAAGGCAATAGTTGAACCAATCGCCGCTATCAGCCAGTGCCACCACCAGTCAGTTACAGGTTGCTTTAATTCTGTACTCAGAATCATTAGCCCCCCGAACATACTAACAGCAACGGGGAGGATAAATAGTAGCCCATCCATTTGTTGCCAGGGTTTAAGCCAGAATTGCCAACGCATTTTCGGGAACGAAGGTTTTAATAACATTGTGTGAGGAGGGGGCAGGGGGTAGGGGGC
>NZ_JADEWA010000470.1:0-4184 GCF_015207865.1 Dolichospermum sp. LEGE 00246 | reverse complement strand
ATACAATCAGTTCTGGCAACATATTTCAGTGAAAAATATTCGGTTTATATTATTAAATTCCATTAATTGACTATTATTCATATAATTCCTGATCTATCTTTTCGGCTAAACTCCCATTATTACTTTGCTGCACTCACTAAAGATACAATATATTGATTTAAACTTACTCCTTCCCTTTCCGCAGTTTCAGATAACCGCCGATGTAATGATTTAGGCATTCTTAACATTAACTTACCACTATAACTATCATCTGTACTGGGTAAAGGAATATTATCACCTGCTTCATAAGCCGTTTCTATCCACAATTCTCGCGCTTCATTAATATTTGTCATTGTCTCTTCTATGGTTTCTCCTTGAGTGAGACATCCAGGTAAATCTTTAATTTGTGCTACATATCCCCCTTCAATATCTGGGTATAGGGTGATAGGGTATTGAAGCTTTAAATAGTATTCTAAGGGTGATTGTTCAATCTGCTTGTTCGTCTGATTCAGTGTTTTCATTTATCCACTCTTCTAAATTTAATAACTCAACTATTTGCTGAACATAGACTCCTTTAACTTTCTGTCCTCCTGTTTTCGGTACAGTAACTTTTCTACCTTGGGAATCTCTAAAACTATGATGGCTACCTTTAGAACGTTTTTCTTCAAAGCCAAAAGCTTCTAAAAGATAGTACACATCCTCAAATCTTACTTCTGGAGGTAGTTTCAGGAATTTAACTACTAATTTTCTTAATTTGCTCACGGAGCGATGATACCATATATAGTATCATAAATTTTTACCATTGGCAAAATCCGCCCAAAAGCGATCGCTTGTTTTTAGTTTTAAAATCAGATATAGTTATTTCTACCGTAAAATCAAGCACTAAGGGACTTCCAGGAAATAAATTATCCCAATAAATAAATGAACAAACGAACCACAGAGGCACAGAGAACACAGAGAGAGAAGAAATAGGGAGGGTTTTTGCGTTAGTTTTGGGACATTTTTTTATTTGGAAGTCTCTAATACTACAAAATAACTCAATATTGTTTACTAAATAAAGTACAAAAGATGACCAACAAAAAATAAACACTATTGACAACCCAATAATTCTCAATACAGGAACAATCATCAACAATAACATTATTGAATCTATTGAATCTATGATTGGTAATATTCTCCGTCAATGTTACAGGATTGTTAAAGAACTAGAACTCAAGAAAGGTGGGTTTGGGGAAACTTACCTTGCAGAAGATTTAGATATTCCCGTGACTCCTAAACCGGTTTGTGTGGTGAAGCGTTTAAAACCTACAGAGATTGACAGGGATAGTCTCCGTTTATTTGAACAAGAAGCAAGAATTTTATATGAATTAGGACAAAATCACGATCAAATTCCTAAATTATATGCCCATTTTCAAGAAGGTGAAGACTTTTATATAATTCAAGAATTTATTGAAGGTAAAGATTTAACTAATGAAATCAGCCCTGGCAAAAAGTTGAGTGAAAATGATGTAATTCAACTGTTACGAGATGTTTTAGAAATATTGGTTTATGTCCATGAAAATAAGGTGATTCATCGTGATGTTAAACCTGACAATATTATGCGCCGTAAAGATGGGAAATTAGTATTGATTGATTTTGGTGCAATCAAACAAATTAATACTACTATTGCCATGAAATCAGGCTCTACTACCCGAACTATTGGTATTGGTACATGGGGATATAAGCCTTTAGAACAGGCTAGGGGTAAACCTAAATTTAGTAGTGATATTTATGCTTTAGGGATGACTGCAATTCAGGCATTAGTTGATCGATCACCACGCTTATTTGCTGAAGATGATGATGGTGAAATTATTTGGATTGACCAGGTTGAAATAAGTGACAAGTTAGAGCAGTTTATCTCTAAGATGGTACGTTATGATTGGAAAGAACGTCATAGAAATGCAAAGGAAGCTCTGGATGAATTAAATCAAATTTTTGTAATTAATCAAAGATTATTAGCAGTACCTAAGTTAGTTCCAGTTAGACTTAATGGAAAATATGGTTATGTTAGTGGGGGTAAATTAGTTATTCCCTACCAGTTTGGTCTTGCTTATAATTTTTCTGAAGGACTAGCACGTGTAATAAAAGGAGAAAAATGGGGATTTATCAATACTATTGGTGAATTAGCTATCCCCTATCAATTTGATAATGCTTCTGATTTTTCAGAAGGACTAGCAAAAGTAGAAATAGCAGAAAAATGGGGATTTATTAATACTAATGGTCAATTAGTTATTCCCTGTCAGTTTGATGATACTGAGTCGTTTTTAGAAGGACTAGCAAAAGTAAAAATAGCAGAAAAATGGGTATTTATCAATACTAATGGTCAATTAGTTATTTCTTGTCAATTTGATAAGACTTTGTGGTTTTCAGAAGGACTGGCGACTGTACAAATAGGAGGTAAATATGGTTATATAAACACTAATGGTCAAATAGTTATTCCCTGTCAGTTTGATTATGCTAATAATTTTTCAGAAGAACTGGCAACCGTACAAATAGGAGGTAAATATGGTTATATAAACACTAATGGTCAAATAGTTATTCCCTGTCAGTTTGATTATGCTAATAATTTTTCAGAAGAACTGGCAACCGTACAAATAGGAGGAAAATATGGGTATATAAACACTAATGGTCAAATGGTTATTCCTTGTCAGTTTAATCAGATTTACTGGTTCTCTGAAGGACTAGCAGCCGTAAAAATAGGGGAAAAATACGGATATATAAATACTAATGGTCAAATAGTTATTTCTTGTCAATTTGATAGGACTGTATGGTTTTCAGAAGGACTGGCGACTGTACGAATAGGAGATAAATGTGGTTATATAAATGCTAATGGTCAAATAGTTATTCCTTATCAGTTTAATAATGCTGAATCGTTTTCAGAAGGATTAGCAAAAGTAACAATTAGTGGCAAAGATTACTTAATAGATAAAACAGGAAAGATAGTTTATTAACTAAATTATGACTAATGATACAATCAAAACAGTTATCTGGGTAAACTCTGCTAAAGAAGAACTTCTAGAATTTCCTGAAGATATAATTGATGAAATTGGGTATATTCTTTATCGCGTGCAAACTAATCAAAATCATCCTAAAATAAAACTATTAAAAGGATTTAATGGAGTATTTGAAATTCGCAACAATGATCAAACCGATACATACCGCACTATTTATGCTATAAAAATAGATAATGCTGTGTATATTCTCCATGCTTTCAAGAAAAAATCACCCAAAGGTATCAAAACACCTCAACAAACTATTGATTTAATTCACCAGCGATTACAAACAGCAATCCAAATTTCACAAACTAGAGAATCATGAGATCAAGATTATGTTAGATTATACAATCAGTTCTGGGAACATATTTCAAGATTTAGGATTTGCTAATGCTGAAGAAAAACTAGCCAAAGTTAAATTAGCTTCTGTTATTGCTGATATTTTAGAACAGCAACAAATTACACCTCAACAAACCGCACAAATTTTAGGCTTAGAACTTGAACAAATAAATAATTTAACTAACGGTATTCTCAAAGAATTTACGATTGAAAATTTATTAAGTTATTTAATTAAACTAGGTCAAAATGTAGAAATAATGGTAACAAATCAACAGCAAGATAAATCTCAACCAAAAATTAATGTTGTCTATCAAAAAATTGCTTAATGCTAGTTTATATAATACTGATAAATATTGGTCAGCAGTCATTACCTATCGTAGTGATAAAATAAGAATTATTTCTGTTCGTCGTTCTCGTACTGAAGAGGTTAATATTTATGAAAGCTGAAGAATTTGATACTAAGTTTGACAATGGTGAAGATATTACTGAGTTTTTAGACTTATCTCAAGTACATCATTCAGGGTATACACAAAAAAGAGTTAATATTGATTTTCCTGTTTGGATGATAGAAGCCTTAGAACAGGAAGCAAAACGTTTAGGTGTGACTTCTGATTCTATTATTAAATTGTGGCTGGCTGAACGTCTGGATAAAAAAGTGATTACCAATTAGTTATAGTAGAAGCAGACGTTTATTTAGTAAATTTCCAACTTGAGGTAATCAATATGACACAGGAATTAATAGACCTCAGAAATAGTATTTTAGAACAACGTTACAGCGATGCTTTAGCTATTGTTGATGAATTAGAGGGGATGAGTAAACAAGCTATTTTACGG
>NZ_JADEWA010000469.1:0-4225 GCF_015207865.1 Dolichospermum sp. LEGE 00246 | reverse complement strand
ATATAAAAAACTATAAAAAGTGAAATTGGTGAAACAGCGATTAGATACATTATTAGTAGATTTGGGATTATGTGCTTCCCGTCAACAAGCACAGCGGCTAATTCAAGCTGGAGAAGTAACTGTAAATCAACATAAGATTGATAAAGTCGGCACAGAAGTTGATATTACCGCCCAAATTCAAGTTAAAGAACGTCCTCCTTTTGTGTCTCGTGGTGGGGAAAAACTGGTCAAAGCTTTAGAATGTTTTGGAATTTCTGTAACTGACAGAATTTGTTTAGACGGGGGAATTTCTACAGGTGGATTTACAGATTGTTTATTACAAGCTGGCGCAAAACAAGTTTATGGTGTAGATGTTGGTTATGGACAAGTGGATTGGAAAATTAGAACTGATGAACGAGTAATTTTAAAAGAACGGACGAATTTACGCCAACTACAACCAGCAGAATTATATGCTGAAAATGCCATATTTCCTGATTTGATAGTTGTGGATGTTTCCTTTATTTCTTTAACTAAAATTTTGCCGGCAGTATGGCAATTAACAAAAGCTCCCAGAGAGGCTGTATTACTTGTAAAACCACAGTTTGAAGTTGGCAAGTCTCGCATCGGTAAAAAAGGCGTTGTCCGCGATTCTGATGACCAAGGAGATGCAATTTTTAATGTGATGAAAGGGGCGTTAGAGCTAGGATGGAAATATAAAGGTTTAACTTGGTCGCCAATCACAGGACCTGCGGGAAATATTGAATATCTTTTATGGTTGGGAATGGAAAGCGAAATCATACCCCCAACTTTAGCAGCAATTCAAGAAATTACTAAACAAGTCATGCAGGAGTTTGGGAAAAAATGATGAGTATCAGTATAGGCAAAAAAAGTTGTGAAAATTGACAAATTAAAGCTATGATTTATTACATCAACGTAATATAATAGAAAGTGAGTTGGGAAATAGAATATACGAATGAGTTTGATATTTGGTGGCAAACTCTTAGAGAAGAGCAACAAGATGATATTGTCAGCGTTGTTCAACTACTTGAAGAAAAGGGAACACAATTACCCTTTCCTTATTCATCCGATGTCAAAGGTGCAAAAAACTCTCACCTGAGAGAGTTACGTATTCAAAGTCGTGGTAAACCAATCAGAGTATTTTATGCTTTTGATCCGCGACGAGTGGCAATTTTACTTATTGGTGGAGATAAAACAGGAGATAAGCGATTTTATGAAAAATATGTTCCCATAGCAGATCGTCTTTATGAAGAATATCTGCAAGAAATTAGTCAGGAGGGTTTAATATGACAGGACATAAAAAGTTTAGTAATCTTACTAAAGATTTATCGGCAGAAAGAAAAGCCAAAATTGCTACTCAAACAGCTAAATTAAAAGAGGAAATGGCATTAGCTGAATTACGCCAAGCTTTAAAAATATCTCAAGCTCAATTAGCTGAAAAGTTGCAAATTAAACAACCTGCTATTTCTAGATTAGAGAATCGTACTGATATGTATGTTAGTCATCTCCGACAAGTTATTGAAGCTATGGGAGGAGAGTTGAAAATAACGGCAATATTCCCTGATGTTGAAGTAACAATTACTAATTTTGAAAATTTGGCAATGGATATTGATGAGTAGGAGTTGAAGATAGAGAAAAAATTGAGATTTTTTAATTTTTAGAGTTTTGCTAAAATGTAAATGGCTATAAACCAAGGAAATATTCAGCTATGACACTTGCTAATTTATCAATTCCTCAACAATATACACTTGATATTGAACCAGAAGGACGTTTAACTTTACCCCAAGAAATCCAAGAAATACTTAATTTAGAATCTGGAGACAGATTAATTTTAACTCTTGAAGATAATGGCAAAATCCAATTAGTCAGCCTCAAACAACAAGTTAAAAAATTAAGAGGTTTATTAAAAGATAAATCACCTGATAGAAATTTGGTAAATGAACTTATTACCGAACGCAGACAGGAGTATTTAAGTGAATAAATCTGTGTTAGATGCTTCTGCCTTTTTAGCTTATCTTAGAGATGAACCAGGAGCAGAAATTGTAGAAAATGCGTTGATTGATGGGTGCTATATTAGTATTATTAATTGGGTAGAGGTATTGTCAAAAGTTGTTGATTTAGGAGAATCACCAGAGGAAATTATTAAACGATTGAGAGATGAAGGATTATTAGAAAATAGTCTAGAAATTGTTGCTTGCAATGAGCAAGATGCTATAACTATAGCTAAATTTCGACCTTTAACCAAAAGTACAGGATTATCATTAGGAGATCGTGCTTGTCTTGCTTTAGGTAAACGCTTGAATTTACCTGTATTAACAGCAGATAAAGTCTGGACTAGTTTATCTCTGGGAATTACAATTAATTTGATTCGTTAAAGTTCAAACTCATTTATACTTTCGGTAAATTTCGCTAACGCTTCTGCTGCTAATGCTTCCAACTTACCATCTGCAATATCACGTTCTATCTGCTCATCCCAAAGTTCATAATCTAGGTTTAAAAACCATTGTCTCAATTTCTCAAAATCATGAGATGGAAGTGAGAGAATTGCAGTTTCAATTTGTTCAAGCTGTGACATAAATAGTTTTACCTCTTTATTCTTGAGAAAATTATAGCTTTATTTTGTCCTAGAGTTTAATCCTTGATCTCAGTGTATTTATTTTACTATACTATTAATAATTCTATTTGCACATTTATGACAACTACTAAATTTCCTGAGTATCATTGTATGATTATCCCACCCCCCAATTCCCAAAGAGCGATACATTTGCTAAAATTGCAATTATCATAACACCAATTAATCACTATGTACTCCACCAATCCACACCAAGAACTCTTACAAGCGATCTCCAACCTTAGCGATAGCGAAACGCTCCGTAGGAATCAACAAATCCCACTTGTCTTGCAATTTATCTCATCCCTAGAAACACCTGTTAACAATTATCCAACTTCAGCTAAAACAGTTTTAGAACGAATGGGTGGTTATCCCAAATTTTTACTAGAAGGATCAGGAGATTTGTCAGATAGAGATGTACGCAAAAAAGCGATCGCTGACAGAATTCAGGCAAAACATCAGACAAGGACTCATGAAGACTCATGAATAATTATTTCCTTATTTTAATTGATACTGGAATTGTTGTTGCCTTCTCTCAACCAAAATCTGATTCATAATTTGCTGCTTCAACGAATCCGCCGCAACTGAAGCAATATTTTCCCAATCGTTTTCTGTCAACATTACCCCAAGCAATTCGCGCAATACCTGATGATTAGAAATAAATTCCTCACCAAAAAGTTCATCACTCTGCAACACAGCTTGAATATGTTCTTTAACAGTAGATGTAGGTAGCCTGAATCTTTCCAGCAACTTCTCTCTTGCGGTAGCAGATGCTATAAAAGTGGCAGTTCCTAAATTCCAATCTTTGAGCAACAAACGCACTTCTCGATTCAAAGAAATCCGCAAAGTTTTTAAGCGATAAAACAATTCGGGATTAAGTAACAGTTGATCAAAACCAGAACCCCAATCTAAACCAGCACCAATATTACCCCCTACTTCTTCCTCAGCTTGGATACTTTTTCTCAACCATTCTTCATTAAGTAATAAATCCATCGGGGTTGCTAATTCTTGGTTAGAGGCGAACGGAATATAATTAGATTCTTGCTGACTCATTACTTACCCTCACTGCTTTTGTTATAAGAACGCCATACACCGTACTCAAAATAAACCAGATCATCGTAATCTTCATCTTGCCCTAAATCTAGCATTCCTTGATTATCATAGAATTTTTCCGTTAATCAAATAGTAGTCCTATATTTAAATAAGAGAAGTTTATCTTATTTCTTTAAAATGAGAATTGCTGCCGATCTAAATTAAAGATCGTAAATCAAACACTCCAAAGCATCTGGATACATTTCACAGTAGTCTTCTAAGGCTGTTTTGCGGTGTTTTGCTTGCTTTTGATGGGCTTTTTCTGCTTGCAATTCTTCGACAATATCCCATGCTACTGCACAATTGGCGGAATTATTGCCATTTTCTGTACAGGTTATCCGCGCTTCTGTAATGGCTTCAAGAATTGCTGCTTCAATGGGTTTTTTACCGTTGATAACTTCGTTTAGGGATACCATGATCATGTTACCTTTGTTAGTGGAGAATAAAGGTTAATTAGGAATTTTAAGGATTGCTAATGAAGAGAATTACTCATAGTTGGTAAACTCTTTTTCAAAGTAACAATTC
>NZ_JADEWA010000468.1:0-4228 GCF_015207865.1 Dolichospermum sp. LEGE 00246 | reverse complement strand
GTAATATTATATCTGAATTTTTTTAGCACCAAAGAAAGTAATCAACTTTTTTCAGATTTATATTCCAGTGTTAACTGGAAACAAGAAATAATCCAATTTTTTGGTAAGCAAATGCCTATACCAAGATTGACAGCGTGGCATGGAGATGAAGGAAAATCTTACACTTATTCTGGCATAGAACAACATCCAGAACCTTGGAATCCTACATTAAAATTAATTAAATCTGAAATTGAGAAAATTGCACAAGTTAGTTTTAATAGTGTTCTTATCAATTTATATCGTGATGGTAAAGATAGTGTTTCCTGGCATAGTGATGATGAACCAGAATTAGGGAAAAATCCCATTATTGCTTCTGTTAGTTTTGGTGCAAATCGTCGTTTTTCTTTACGACATAAGCATTTCAAAACTCATAAGATTGATATTGATTTAACCAGTGGTAGCTTGCTATTAATGCAAGGTGAAACTCAGCATTTTTGGCAACACCAAATTGCTAAAACAGTTAAAGAAATTCAACCACGAATCAATTTAACATTTAGAATTATTCACTAATTTAACCCAAGGTGCATCAATTTGATGGAAAAACTATACGAGTATATTTTACGCTGAATAAGTTGTCTGTGAAGGTAGGGAACAGGGAACAGTTTTAGCTATGCACCTATTTTGAGACACCATCAGCCAAAACCTGTAAGAATTGAAAGCACAAAAATAAAATAAAATAAAATCAGTTACTATAAATATAGCTAACTTCATTTTCAATAACTACCATGACGACAAATTCTATTTTTCGCCTATCCCCCATCATTCGCATCACATTATTAACATTATATATAGCTTTAACAGTTCCTTTACCTATTTTGGCTAAAGTTACTTCTGCCTCTGTTTCTCCATCATTGTTAATCGTAGGAATTATCGCCGGTTTTGTGATTTTATATGCTGTACTTTCTGAAAGAGTTATAACAGATGAGGAAAAAATTCAAGTCACTTATCCAGTGTGGATACCACGCTTTTTCCTTCCTGGTTGGTCTTTGCTTTGGTCGGATGTTAAAGATTTGAAACCACGTACTACAGGTCAAGGTGGATTAGTATATTATTTTGTCAGTCATGATGGTAAAGGTTATTTATTACCCATGCGTATAGCTGGTTTATCTCGGTTACTCAAGATTGTTCAAGAAAAAACTAATATTAATACTCACGATGTTAACCCTTTCTCACAACCTTGGATGTATATTATTTTATTTGGTTGTACTTTATTATTGCTTTTAGTGGATATTTGGACTATTACTAATAGTATGACCGCTCTGCCGTAGGTTGGGTTGAAGTATTATCACACACAATGTAACAGGGGTAATTTAATTCTTTTACCATCATTTTTAATCGCTGGTTTCGCCTTAGTTCCTGATTCTAAATAGAAAGAATCGTGTTGTCCTTTTTTCTTGAATCGTGGTTGTTTTGATGTTTTTTTGAACCACCTATGCTTTACGAAAAGCTGTAACCTGTCCGTTATTTGGAATTAATGCGGTTTTGAATGATAAAAGCATTGATTCGACCTTCAATGTTGTGCTATGATATCTAGTATATCAGATATATTAAGATTTGGCAATGCCTCGGATTAAATTTAAACCACAAAATCAAGTAGCCTCCGATAAATCACCCTTGCAATTTAAGGTTTTACCTGGAGTCAGGGAAAAAATTAAAACCGTCCCTGATTGGCAGCAACGGTTGAGGGATTTTGTTGATCAACTTCTTGAAGACTTAGACAAACAGTAATATATGGATAGTTATGGGTAGAAATTATCAAGCTGTTTCTACCCCTCTGGTTTCCACTCTACGAACTCTTCAAAGGTTGCTGCTTTGGTTTTAAATAAGGCTTGAACCATAATTTACCTACCCTATTGAGTTTTCATGGTTCTGCTGTAGTTAAAAGCGTTGCTGGGTAGCAGTTGGTGATAACCGCTCAATATTATACTAGCTAACCACCAACAATTAAGGCAATTCTACAGAATTAGGTTTAGCAATATGCGGTAAACCCCAACCAAGTTTTTCCCTAAGAACACGGAAAAATTCCGGTGACTGGAGACGAATAAATCGGGCGCTATAGGGCGATCGCTCTAAATATACCCGATCCTCACAGCAAATATAACATCCACCATTGCCATCTACCACCATCACCAACCGGGGAATGTTCACAGGATAGATATTAATCGGTTCGCTATCGGGAAACACCAAAGCCCTAGAAGCCAGAGAATGAGGACAAATAGGTACTAACTGCAATACAGGCACACCGGGAGTAATTACTGGACCACCTGCGCTTAAAGAATAAGCCGTTGAACCAGTTGGAGTAGAAACAATAATTCCATCAGCAGCAATATCCACAGGTGAATGTCGTCCCACCGCAATTTCAAAATGGCACATACAAGTTAAAGGTTCTCGATGTAGCACCATTTCATTTAAACAGAGGGCTTCCCACTTCACCGTATCTCCCCGCATAACTTTAACGGTGAGCATAGCTCTATCTTCAACCTGATATGCACCCGCCATTGCCTGTTCTAAGGCTTGGGGCAATTGGTTAAGATAGATTTCCGTCAAAAATCCCATGTGACCAGTATTTACTGTCAGCATGGGGATACCAGAGGGGGCTACCAGGCGTGATGCTGCTAATACAGTTCCATCACCTCCTAACACCACAGTAAATTTCATATCTGAGTCAAAGCCAGGGGGCGTAAGACCTTCAATGGGGGTGTGAAAGACAGGACTATCTGGTTGAGAATAGCCCAATATCCCACCGATACTAGCTGTGATGTAAACATCCCAACCAGCAGCGGTAAGTTTGTCTTTTAGTTCAATAGCGACACTACTCGCTATCGGTTTAACGTCGTTATAGATAATGCCTGCTTTCGGCACACTCAAATATCCAAGTCTAAGGGCTGTTTTTTATGTATCTCATAGTTACACATTTTGGACTAATGAAACCATAAGTCTCATATTTATTGACTATTGGCTTTGGAAGATTCTTTAAAGGGAGCCTTCTTACTTTTGAGCTTTTTGCTTTTAGCTTTCTCGTAATCTAACTGTTTCAGCTTGTTCATAATCCGGCTGAAATATTCTTGTAGATATACTTCCAGTGTGGTGGTTTGCTGTTTGTCTAAACCAAAAATAGTATATACTTCGTCCATATTTTCTGCATTCAGAGCTTTACCACTAGCTAAAACTTCTGTAAAAGCTAGTCTATCAGCAACATTCCATCCCCATTGAAAGCAGCGCAGTAAATTCCGTACAGCCCGTAATAATCCGATGGGCATTCGTGTAACTTTTGCGTCTCTATCAGATAAGCGCTCGCAAAGATTAATAATTTCCTCGGCACTCCAAGCACGAGTTCCCACGACTGGGAAAGCTTGCTTTTCTGTTTCTGGTACTGTCAAAGCCCGCACTGCAAATTTAGCAATATCTTGAGTATCCATGTAGCCAATGGGTGAGGATGTTCCTGTCACCCATACTGGTTGTTTTTCTAAAATAGGTATGCCGTATTGACCAATCAATCCTTGCATAAATCCAGCTAAACGTAAAATTGTGTAGTTTAAACCGGATTCTACCAAGTATGCTTCTGTACATCCCTTAATTTCCATCAGCGGTACATTGGGATATTTATCAGCATCGAGAATTGAAAAGAAGATGAATCTTTCTACACCAGCGGCTTTGGCTGCTTGAATTAATGCTACTTTTCCATCCCAATCTACCTCTTTAATAGTTAGAGAATCTGTAGCGCGGGACGTAGCGGCATCAATAACTGCTGTTACTCCCGTCAATGCTTCCGTCAGGGTTTGCGGATTGCACAAGTTTCCTCGTACCAGTTCTGCACCCCATTCTTTCAAAAAAGCAGCTTTTTTAGGACTCCGAACGAGACAGCGGACTTTGTATCCTTCATCAATTGCGCGACGGGCTACTTGTCTTCCCAGAGTGCCAGTTGCACCAACTATTAATAATGTCATGGGGTTGGTTATATATCTTAATGTTTATGAGAAGAATCTTAACAGAATTAGTTATGTAAATAAAAATTTACATCATTTTAATAAAAAATTAGGAGTCAGGAGTCACCGAGTCAGAAGTCACCGAGTCAGGAGTCACCGAGTCAGGAGTCACCGAGTCAGGAGTCACCGAGTCAGGATGAAGAATTAATTTTTCTTCCCCTACTTCCCCTACTTCCCCTACTTCCCCTACTTCCCCTGTGTCC
>NZ_JADEWA010000467.1:0-4231 GCF_015207865.1 Dolichospermum sp. LEGE 00246 | reverse complement strand
AGGATGGTTTCTTGATCCTGATGATTTAAGTATTCTAGTATTTTTGTGCGATCGCCAACCAATACTGATGGAAAAAACCGATATTCTGCCTGTATTGGCGGGAGTAGAGTTAAAATTAACTGTTGATGATGTATTTGGCTGGTTGAGAATGGCTTAACTAAGCAATACCTTAGAGAAGTTATCTCCCCGCCACCAATGTTAAATTAGTCCCTATGGGAATGCTATCGCAGGATATATGACTGAATCAACATTGTCTAAACTAAATACACAGATAGATAGTTTATCACCAGATTTTGTTAAGCCGCCGACACAAGACGAATTACTCTACGATGATGGCATTCCCATGGAGACTTACCGCCATAAACTGCAAATGGATTTACTAGTTGATCCTTTGTCATATTGGCTACGCGATCGCAATGCCTTTGTGGGCGGAAATATGTTTGTTTATTTTAGCCCCCATCAATTAAAAAATCATGATTTTCGCGGTCCAGATATGTTTGCCGTCCTAGATGTTCCCAAAGGTGAGCGTAAATGCTGGGTAACTTGGGAAGAGGGTAAAAGTCCAGATGTTGTAGTAGAGTTACTGTCTGCAAGCACCGCGTCGCGGGATAAAACAGAGAAAAAAGAAATTTACCAAAAACGGCTGCGAGTACCAGAGTATTTCTGGTTTGATCCCTTTAACCCTAGTGATTTTGCTGGGTTTAGTATGGGCAGTGATGGTTATGAACCGATAATTCCCGATGCCCAAAATAGACTGGTTAGTAAGCAGTTAGGGTTAGCCTTAGTGCAGTGGTCGGGGGTGTTTGGCTATGCCGATACTGTTTGGTGTCGGTGGGCAACTTTGGATGGGGTTCTTTTACCTACGGAGCATGAACTGGCTCAGGAAGCACAACAGCAAGCTCAAGAAGCACAACAGCAAGCTCAAGAGGCACAACAGCAAGCTCGAAAGGCACAACAGCAAGCTCAAGAGGCACAACAAAGAGCAGAGGGAGCAGAATTATTACTAGCACAAGAACAACAGAGAATGGAAAAGTTGCTGGCACAATTACGGGCAAAGGGAATAAATCTCAATGAACTCTAGTAGAATCGAAAAAACTATCAAGATTTTCTCTAAAATCACCATTGCTAAAATCTAGAATGAAATAACCCGGCATACAAACCATACTCCCCAAAGAGCAAAATCATGTCTTATAATCAGTACAAAAATATTGCCCAAGTCTTAGGGGATTTTCCTTTAACTTATCAAGAAGAGAATTTCATCCAAGAAAATCCCTTAGAGATTGATGATTACTTTCGTAATCGTTTTGAATTGGTTTTACGGGAAGGAGTTGTATTTAACTCAGAGTATGCCATTTGTGAAGGAGTTATTTTTCCTATTTTAATTGAAATTTGGCAAAAGTATAAGGATAAGTTATTAGTATGGAGTCATCAGCCATTAAATTTTGATGAAAGATTATCAGGTATCCCTGATTATATTGTTGCTAAAAGATCGCCTAGAGGTAAAATTGTTTTTGATTCTCCTTATTTAATATTAGTAGAAGCTAAAAAAGATAACTTTGAGGAAGGTTGGGGACAATGTTTAGCCGAATTAATTGCCGCTCAGAAGCTAAATAATCAACCGGAACAATTATTATATGGTATTGTTTCTAATGGTAAAATATGGGAATTTGGACAACTGCGAGAACAGAATTTTATTAAAAATATCCAAGAGTATAGTATATCTAATTTAGATAAATTATTTGCCGGACTTAACTATGTTTTTGGACGAAGTTAGTTATTTATGCCAGGAAATATGCCCAAAATGAAAATTGGCTCATGCTAAGTAAATTAAATTCAAGAAAAAGTTGTCATTTCTTAAGTCAATTGATAAACTGAGGGGAATTATTGCGAATTTATATCGCCAACCAGTACTGATGGAGAAAACCGATATTCTGCCTGCATTGGCAGGAGTAGATTTAAAATTAACTGTTGATAATGTATTTGGCTGGTTGAAAATGGCTTAGGAACGCAAATTTAATAACCTGCAATTCTGATGTAACCTGGAATGGTGCGTTACGCTGTCGCTAACACACCCTACTTTTGCACCTTATTTAATTCACATTCCTTAACTAAGCAATACATTGGATAAGATAAGAGTCTTAGAGACTTCCAATAAAAAAATATCCCAAAATTTCTTGTGGTGCAGGCATCTTGCCTGCTAATAATACAAGCAGTTCATCTTTTTTGTGGAGTTCTCTTAGGGACTTCCAATTAAAAAAATACCCAAAAATTCCTTGTGGTGCAGGCATCTTGCCTGTTAACCATCAAGGACAGGCAGGATGCCTATCCCACAAAATTGGGTAAGTTGTTTTTTGGTTTTCTCTAAGAGCATGGGTGTAAATTAGGATGGTTTCTTGATCCTGATGATTTAAGTATTCTAGTATTTTTGTGCGATCGCCAACCAATACTGATGGAAAAAACCGATATTCTGCCTGTATTGGCGGGAGTAGAGTTAAAATTAACTGTTGATCATGTATTTGGCTGGTTGAGAATGGCTTAACTAAGCAATACATTGGACAAGATAAGAGTCTTACTAACCCAGTCACACTGTTGGATTCCTAGAGCATGGCTGACTTGGTTGAAGAGGCTAGTCAGGATTATAAATGGTCGGAGTAGGAGACAGCTACGGCTAATTATGGGATGAAACAAAAGATTAGATTGGTTTTTAATCCACATTAATTGCGGCTCAGAAAATAAATAATCAACCGGAACTTTTCTATCAAATGGTAATGCTTTAGGTGAACAACAATTTTTTAAAGAATGGATTATATAATGCCGCTGGTGGAATTATCCGAATTGGATTAGCTATCCTGACAATTCCCTTACTAATTCGCCTGATTGGCGTTGAAGAATACGGTTTGTGGACACTTTCTTCCACTGTAATTACAATTGTTGCTTTAGCTGAGGCTGGTCTTGCTACAGCAACTACCGTGTTTGTTTCGCAGGACTTAAGAAAGGAAGATGTCAATGGGTTATCGCAAACTTTAACCATTACCATCGGGGGTATGCTTGTACTAGCTACCCTTGCGGCGATCGCTCTTTTCTTTGGTGCTGATGGTATTATTGATCTGTTTCCTAAAGTAGGAAAAACACAACACTCAGTAGTTGTACAAGCGTTACAGATTGGTGGACTCGTTATCTGGGCAAAATTATTTCAACAAGTTTTAATCGGTATAGAGCAAGCTTACCAGCGTTATAGTTTACTAAATATCTTGAATACGATGCAGAATTTTTTGCTGAGTTTTGGGCTGTTTGGGGTAGCTTGGTTTGGTGGTCGGACGGTAGCACTTATGCAGTGGCAAGCTTTAACTACAATAGTAACATTATTAAGTCATATTTGGGTGGTACTATCTCTAATTCGTGGTGTCAGCCTAAAGCCTATTTGGAAAACAGAAAAAGTTATGGCAATTGCTAACTACAGCTTAACTATCTGGTTAATGTCATTAGGGACTGCTGTATTTAGTAGAGGGGATCGGCTGATTGTTGGTTATTTTTTGGGTTCTGAAACCCTGGGAATGTATGCTGGAATTACTGATGCAACATCGGCAATTAATTCATTTTCAGCATTACCTGTTCAGCCTCTTGTCCCAGTTCTGAGTAATTACTCAGCAAACGATAGTATGGGTAATCCAGAGTTTACCCAAAAGATAAAACAGGCTCTGGAAGTGAACGCTCTCTTTGCCCTTGTTTCTGCTGGTTGGCTGTTTATGTTTGCCCCATTAGTCATGCATTTAATGTTTGCAGGTGCAGCTACTGAAAGCACTATAATAGCTTTTAGGATTGCGACATTAATTTATGGACTTTTTTCACTGAATGCTGTGGGATTCTTCATCCTCCTGAGTATTGCCCCCAAGCTAGTGATGAGCATTCAGTTGATAAGTGGGTGCTTTTCATTAACACTGATTGCTATTGGGGCAAGCAAATTCGGTTTTTTAGGTGCTGTGGCAGGTAATATTGGATTTCTTTTAACTTGGCTGATGATTTTCTCAGGACTTAAACTGTTAAATTTACCTAAATGGTTTTGGCTAAAATCTTTAATATTTCCTTTAATTTGGTTTCTGATATGTATACTAATTGGATTATTAGTTTCTCAACTTGAGTTTATGGTTATTATTTCTACAATCCATGTAATGATCTTAATTGGTTGGTTTATCAATATTTATAAGCAAAAAATTATTGTTATGCTAAGTAA
>NZ_JADEWA010000466.1:0-4238 GCF_015207865.1 Dolichospermum sp. LEGE 00246 | reverse complement strand
CTCATAAATTAATTGCATTACTTCAAGTTAGAATTAAATTAGACCAAAACTCTAAACAAATACCTGAACCTTTAGCAAATATTCCTGTTTTAAACTTCTCAGAATGTGAAATTTCTTCAGATATTGTTGAGCGTTATCAAATGTTATTGAGACAAGGAGTATGGGGGAAAATTACTTTAAGATATAAAAATACTATCAATGGTAATTCCAAAATATCTATCATTGATTTTGACCCTTTTCAATGTTCTGAAGTTAACCTGAAAACTTATGCTGAACATCGTTCTCAGTTTACCACAGAACAATGGCGAGATTTAATGTTTTGTTCCATGGGTTTTAATCCCAATCATCCGAGTTATAATTATCGAGCAAAAACATGGATTTTAACTCGGTTACTTCCCTTAGTAGAATCTAATTATCACCTCATAGAATTAGCTCCCAAAGGAACAGGAAAAAGTTTTGTTTATGAAAATATTAATAACAAAGTTTCTGTAATTAGTGGAGGTAAAATCACTCCTGCTAAACTATTCATTGATGGTAAAACTAAATCAGTTGGTTTATTAGGTCGTTACGATGTAGTAGTTTTAGATGAAATTCAAAGTTTAACATTTGATAATCCTGATGAAATTATCGGACCATTAAAAACCTATCTTGCGAATGGAAGTTATAATCGCTCAGGGTTTTCTGATATTCCTATTTCTAGTGATTGTTCTTTAGTCTTATTAGGTAATATTGAACTTGATGAATATCAACGTCCTAAAGATAAATATAATTTAATGGCTAAATTACCTAAATTCTTCTCAGAAACAGCATTTTTAGATCGGTTTGCTGGTATTTTACCCGGTTGGGAAATTCCTAAATTTCAAAGAGATATGATTGCTAATCAAATCGGGTTGAAAATGGATTTTTTTGGAGAAGCATTATTATCTTTAAGAAAAGATGGGAGTTTTTACCAATATGCTCAACAACATACTCAATTTGATGATCATACTACCATTAGAGATCAACAAGCAATTCTCAAAACAGCATCAGGTTTTCTCAAATTGCTTTATCCTCATCTTCAATTAACTTTACAAGATTATCAACGCGATTGTTTACAACCTGCTAGAGAACTTCGTCAACAAATTCGCAATTTACTATATAATCTTGATGACGAATTTAAGCAATCTGAAAAAGATATTTATGTTGATATTAAATGATTGTTTTATTTAAAGACGAAAGCTAATAAAATTACGTTTTCCTTTGTTTTTTCCCATTCCCTTGATTAGCCCTAGATTCTAATGTAAACTGTGGTATTTCCTCAAGTTCATCCTCACTCAAACAATACTGTTCACAAACAAGACTTAAGCGATTTCCCACAGTCGTCACTGCATTCACAGAATGAGTTAAATCACCCTGAAAGTAAATTAAAGAATTGGTTTGGGGTTTAACTTGTCCAACTTGGCGTTTTTGCGATTTTAGCACCAATTCACCCCCCTCCATATCCTCTGGTACGCGCACATAAAGCACGCTGACAAATGCAGGAGGTTCAACGGTTTTACAATAGGAACGCAAAGACCGATCAATATGGGGGTCAACGCGAGAACCTGCTTTGAGTAATAAAGGATTCAAATAAAAAGCATTACAATTGGGTAAAAGCGCCAAATCTAAATAAGGCTTAAAATAGGGGAATTTTTGGACAACTTCTGCTAAACCTTGATGCTGAAATACCACAGAAAAGCCTTTAGTATTAATAAAATCTCGGTTGAGGTTATTAATAGCGAAATAGGGACAAGCTTGGATTTCTCCCCACAAGTCCTGGAGATATTGAACAGGAAAGGCGTTAGGATGTTGTTTATAGTATTTCACGGTCAGTTCAATTAATTCGCGTCTGATAGCGTAGCGTGGCGAAAGCCATATCAGGATTTACAAGATTAAAGGATTAACAGGATATTTGATTTTGTATTTCTAGCGAATAGCTAAACAAAACAATTAATAAAAATCAGAGTATCAGAAACCCTATCAACGAAACGAAAAAACCATCCTGTCAATCCCTAAATCCTGGATATCCTGATTCAGACAATATATAAAGGCGACACCCGGATTTGAACCGGGGGATGGAGGTTTTGCAGACCTCTCGAAACCATGATTTTACAAGTATTTGAAGACTTTCCATAAAAAATTACCCCAATTCTACCCCAATTTATTAATCTCATTCCCACTTTAACACTATAATAAGCTGAAAAATTTTAAGATAGCTCCGTTTAACTACGCTTGCAAACGTAAAAGAAAGAAGGGAAAAGGGCAAAAGAGCAAGAGTACAAAGGGCTACAAAGTCCACGCAGCACCACACACAACACGAAAACCGAGGTTGCTGTGGTCTAAGCTCGCATTATCAGAAATACGACGCGCCGAACGGCAATTACCAGGATTATTGCTCCAAGAACCGCCGCGCAGCACCTTGTCACTTTTAGACTCATCACTTACCCTTGCACTACTATCTGTAAGCGCACCTTTATAGCTATTATGCCAATCGTCTTGACACCATTCCCATACATTCCCGTGCATATCATATAATCCAAATTGATTGGCTATTTTCAAACTTCCTACTTCTGTTGTTTCTCCCCTATCAATTCCTTTAACTCCATCTCCATAAGTATAGTTACCATCATAATTAGCTAATTCTGTTGTAATTGTCTCGCCAAAATGAAATGGTGTGGTAGTTCCCCCTCGACAGGCATATTCCCATTCCGCTTCACTGGGCAGCCTATAGGGTCTTTGAGTATGATTTGATAGTCTTGCACAAAACTCTACTGCATCATGCCAAGAAACCTGTTCTACAGGGCGATTTGCTCCTTTAAACTCAGATGGGTCTGGGTTTAGTTGTTGGTTCACCTGGGGTAAAACGGCTACTGCTTGCCATTGTGCTTGGGTGACTGGATATTTACCAAAGCAAAAAGGTTTAATGGTAACTTGATGTTGAGGTCTTTCATTGTTTGAACTTTCTAGTTCCTCTTCTGGTGAACCCATGATAAAAGTTCCTCCAGGAATTAACACCATTTCTAATTCAATGCCATTTCCCAAATCTTCGGTAAAGTATTGAGCCGTTTTTTTATAACGTTTAATAACTATTTTTGCCGCATAAATAGCACTTTGAGAAGGAATTTCTGAGATGATCTGTTCTGTTTTAGTCTCAGCAATTTGGCCTAAATTATGCGGCTTGTTAGGCAACCATAAAAGATGTTTATGCCCTTTACGGATCTTTGAATTGGATATGTTGCCCTCAATACGTCCTGGATAGCAATAATAAAATTCTGGAGTGTGGGCAAGCAGGGCTTCCAAAACAGATCGTGTATTGTACAATTTCATCAATTAATACTACTGCTGGACATTCTTCCAGGTTAAAGGCTTTTCCTAATGCTCCAAATGTCCGATAATCTTTAGCATTAGCAGGATTACGTTCATCATTTACTAACTCATTAATTTTCTGTGTTTGCACGTCATGAAGTCGTAAAATTGCATCATATTCATAAAGTCCATCTTGCGCTTTTGTAGTAGAACGAATATCCCACCGATAAAGGGGTAATCCTAACTCATAAGCAACAGCCGAAGCGAGACGAGTTTTACCACAACCAGGATCTCCTTCTAATAGTAATGGCCGTTTGAGATAGAGAGCTAAATTCACAGCTTTTTTTAAAGGTTCAGAAACTACATAAGGTTCGGGTACTTCGTGTGAACCTTTGCAGGGATTTTGAGGGCGAAGTTCGGGGTTGTTGGTGAATGTAAGACGGTTAGTTTTTTCCATAAAAATATTCCTGTAATTTTGAACAAACGCTTTCTGGAGTTCCTTCACTTTCTTCATGAATATTCTTGGCTTCCTTGTGAATTTCATGACAATCTTGAACATTGGCAAAGCGAGGAAATAACTTATGATGCGATATTAACCAATTACTAATATCTTCAACAGTCCAATCAAGTAAAGGAATTTCAATCATTTTATCATGATTTAAAGTCACTTCTTGACAAAAGTTAGATGAATTTATAGGAAATGGACTTTCTGCAATCAGAGCAAATATCAACCTATTTCTTTTTTGGTTGAATAAAGACTTATTTCTGTTGATTAAAGGTTGCCAAAATATTTTTATAAACCATTCAATAAACTCCTCTTTATCTTCTAATCTATTGATACTTTTAATTTCAAAAAATATAGTATCTCCTAGTGATAAAGATGAAACTATTTTTTCATGAATTTCATTTATTAT
>NZ_JADEWA010000465.1:0-4247 GCF_015207865.1 Dolichospermum sp. LEGE 00246 | reverse complement strand
ACAATGGCTACAATGGCTACAATGGCTACAATGGCTACAATGGCTACAATGGCTACAATGGCTACAATGGCTACAATGGCTACAATGGCTACAATGGCTACAATGGCTACAATGGCTACAATGGCTACAATGGCTATATGGTTAATTTAATCTTAGTCTAAGCCTCGACTTTTACGCCCTTCCAGAAAGCAACATAACCTTGGATATTTTTAGCCTTTTCCTTAGTGCTAGGATAGTACCAAGCGGCATCTTTATTAACTTGTCCATTAACTTCAACACTGTAGTAACTAGCAACCCCTTTCCAAGGACAAGTGGTATGAGTGCTGCTGTCTGTAAAGTATTCCTTATTAATAGCGTCAACCGGGAAATAATGATTTCCTTCCACAACTACCGTATTATTGCTTTCGGCTAGAATAGCACCGTTCCAAATTGCTTTCATGATTTGAGTCTGAAAAAAAGTTAATAATTCATATTGTTACATTTAAAATGATAATTTACCAACGTGATACAGTGAATTCTAGTAATTTTTTTCAAAATACCACCTGTCAATCTCGAAATAACTTTTATTGATTATAGTAAACTTATGAAACCAGAGGATTTTGCCACAACGGCGATTGATGATTGGGATGCCTTCTTGCCCAAAAACCATAAAAATCAACCCATAGACAATCAAGCATACCGCATTTTTGAACCCCAATGGCAACCAGTAATATTATCCTGGTTTGGACGGGAAGATGTACCCAAAGAGTCAAAAGAGGCATTTATTCAAGCTTTGGTCAATTTTGAAGATGGCTGTGTACCATATCAGGGTAAGGGTTTTTATGGTTATCGCGCCTATTTTTTAGCAGCAGCAGCGATCGCTCAATTCCCAGAATCGGCAAAAGCTGATAACATAGTTCAACAACTGGTAAATTGGAAATTAGATTATTATTGTTTCAATAGCATTGAACAGCAAGTCACTGTAGGACTTCAAGAAACCGACAGAACCAAAGCCATAGATACTTTAGTCCAATCAATCAACACATTACAACAAAATTTTACCCTTTTTCTCGCCATTACCAGCTTAGAAACAATCGGATCTGGTAGTGAAAAATCCATTTCCGCTTTAACCCAACTATTGAATACGTCACAGGATAAAGACATCCGTAGACGAGTAGTTAAAAGCTTAGGAAAAGTAGGCTATGGTAATGAACAAGCTATTTCCGCCATAGTAAAAATTATAACTACATCAGATAATAATGATATCCGTAAGCAAGCGACTGAAAGCTTAGGAGAAATAGGCTATGGTAATGAACAAGCTATTTCCGCCTTAGTGCAGATTTTAGATACAGCACAAAATGATGCTATTTATTGGCAACTAGCTGAAAGCTTAGGTAAAATAGGCATTGGCAATGAAAAAGCCATTTCTGCTCTAGTACAATTACTAGATAAATCAGGCAATAAATATACAAGTCAATTAGGGAAAATAGACAATAACCACCAAAAAGCCGTTATTCTCCAAGCGGCTACAACCCCAGATAAAATAGAAACTGATCACGAAAAAGCCATTACCGATTTAATCCAAATTTTAGATGTATCAGAGGATGATGAAGCTCTTATTCAAGCACTTTATACACTAGGAGAGATAGGCAAAGGTGATACAAAAGCCATCTCTACTTTAGGGCAACTCCTGGACACATCACAGAATGAGTCTATCCTTGTGCAAGTAGCCGAAAGCTTAGGAAGTATAGATCCTGGTAACGAAAAAGCTATCTCCGCTTTATTGCAACTTATTAACACATCAGAAAATGATGAAATTATTGTCTATGCACTAGAAAGCTTAGGCAATATAGGTATGAATAATGAAAAAGCCATTGCCGCCTTAGTGCAACTTCTGGATAAATCACAGAATGAGTACACCCATAAACTAGCCGCTAAAAGCTTAGGAAAGATAGTCACCAGCAATAAAGATATATCTTTGGCGGTACGGGCTTTACGTCGCTATAAACTAGATAGTGAAGACTATGATTTGATTTGGAATTGCGCCCAAAATATGCCCTATCCAGAATTTTATCAAGCTTGGCATCATTCTTGATTTATCAAAAATATTTTCCATTTTTCTGTTTGCTGGGTTATATTTTCACACCCATAATTTTTGCTATCTTGTCTACTTCTACTAACCCTTGACGTTCTAATTCATAAGCAATAAATGGATATCTTCTTTTTAAATAGTCGAAGGGATACACTTGGTTACAATAGTCTATTAGCTTATCTGAACGCCCCAATTTCCAGGTTTCTTCATTAAGTTTTAGTTCTTTAATTGTATAAACTACTCTTTCTTTTAGTGGTTCTAAAAGATTGGAATTAGGTTTAATAAGCATAGAAGGAAAATCAAGAATAAAACTATTTGCCGGTAAGAAACAAGGATCTATAATCTCTTCTTTTATTCCTTTATTAGTGTTAATTTTTGAGCAAATAAGGAAATTATCCCATTCATAAGCTAGTTCAGGTTTAACCGTTTTAGGAATAAAATGATCAACTGCTGGCCTACCTGTGTCATAAGGAATCCATTGTGCTGAATATGCACAAATATGATTACAAGCATCGTATAAATCACGCAATGATCTCCGCCAATAATCATGATTTTTCCAATCTTTTGTTTTAGGATTAGGAACTTTACTTAAAAAAACTACACCTTTTTGTCTAACTTTCTCGTCAAAATCATCAGGTTCAGGCTGGGGTTTAATAGGAATCACAAATCTACTCCATGCTGTTCTGCAAAATAAACCCACCTAGTCCAAAATCTATCATCTTCTGATAAATACCTTGCCAAATCATTTGATACTCTTGCCACATCTTCCGAATTGGGATTATCTGATAATTGTAAAACTTTCGCTGCTTCTATAGCCTTTTCTGCTTCCAAAGAACGCGCATGACGCAATTTAAAAACATCAGACATTAACCAAGAATCTACCACACCTTGACGAATAAAAGGAAGTTCTTCAATTTGAACTTCATTACCTAATAAATCGCTTTTCACCAGTTCTAGACTAAATAACTTATCAACTGTTTCATCAAATCTAGGTTCTACAGATGCCATTACTAAAGGAGAATGAGTAGCAACCATAATTTGCACTTGTAAATCAGATGCTAAATCATCTCTCACATCTAACAAAGCAGGTAAAATAGCCCTTTGCCATTGGGGGTGAAGATGTGCTTCTAATTCATCTACTAAAATAACCATTCTCTTCTGTGGTTCTCTGCGGATAAGTTTTGATTGTATTTTATGTTCTTCATAAGCCCAAACTATCAAATAAGCCATTGTAATTATCCGCTGTACCCCTGCGGAAGCATGAATAATGGGAACAGTTCCATAAGGATGTTCTATGGTAGGAATTTCTCTAGCATCATAAGGAAGTCTGACAGGTTCTCCCGGTTTCAAAATTCCTAAATCCCCTTCTTCGGGAGGTGATAAACGTGCTAATACTTTTACTAAAGTGTTAAATGGATATTTATCTGGTCTACTTTGCCATTGAATCCAATCTCGTAATAATCCATTAATAAAAGTATTACCATTTTCATCTTTTTGACCATTCCATAGCTCATCTTTTGTAAACACAAAAGGAAGTGGTTTCTTATCAATATTTTTAATGCGTGAAGAAGATGATAAATATTGTTTTGCTGTGTCCCATACGGCAAAAGAACCATCTACTCTGGCATAAATTAAAAGACCTGGAATAGTTGAGCGATTTTTAATTTCATTCCATCTTTGAAGCTGCCAATCATAAGAAATACTCTCTGTATCAGATTCAGAATCTCCAGAAATTTGAAATGTAATTACAGGTTCATATTCACTTCCAATTTGCGTTGGATATGCTGGTAAATTTGCCCACTGTCCAGTTAAAGCCCACCAAGCACATTCCAGTAAAAAAGTTTTACCTAATCCATTATCACCTGTAATTAAACTCAGTCGTTCTGCTGGTTCAAAACAAAGTTTTTTTGCAGCCCCTACACCTTGTATTTCTAAATAAGTTAAAGCACCTTCTTCTGGTAAAATATCTGGAGGTTTACCAATAACAGTTTTTAATTCTTCCCAATAAACTACTGCATCTTGAAAAAGCTGATTTCGGTTAATTCCTTCAGGAATTGAAATATCAAATAATTGATGGATTTCTTCCTCATTCAACAAAAAATCTTTTTTAAAATGTTCAATAATATCTTCTGATGTTGTTTCAGATGACCATTCTTTTTCACGATATATCCAGACG
>NZ_JADEWA010000051.1:0-19106 GCF_015207865.1 Dolichospermum sp. LEGE 00246 | reverse complement strand
TTCAAAAGGTATGACAAACCCTGATGAAGCAATTGATATCATTAGAGTTACTTCTATATTATTGATTTCTGCATGATCATAATACTTGTTCAATAACGACAAGCATCTACTTGGGAAATCTTTGTAAAAAGCGGAATATAACGTCATAAAGTGTATATGGGGTACAGCCGCGATACCTGCAATTTGGGATATGATATAAAGTTTTGTAAAGTTAATTTTCAAAACTCTTGATTTACCGTTGTTTCAGCTTCCGTTTTCGGCAATGTTTTACAAAATGGAATAAATAAGCGGGAAGCTTAGACTGAAATTATAGCCTTACATGGAATGTTTCTACAATCTTTTTTGGAGATATTTATCATTCAATACTCCTGACTCACCTTTGTTTTGGTGATGTGGGAATAGTTTCCCTGTTGGTTAATTTGCGAATATTATGCCGTGTTTGCCAAAATAAAAGTGTTTGTATTTAAAAAACTATGCAAGACTAATAGTTAGATTACCTAAATAAAATAACAGCAGTTGTGATGTTCTTGCTGAAAAGGAAGATTTATCTGCATCTACCGGCATTTAAATCGCGTAACTTTCGACTCTTCTTTAGTGGACAAACCATGTCCTTGTCGGGGACATTCATGACCCAGGTAACGATTTCCTGGTTAATCTATGACTTGACTAATTCTGCTTGGTTGCTTGGTTTAACCGGGTTTTTGCAGTTTATTCCTACTCTACTGCTAACTCCATTTTCTGGGGTTTTGTGCGATCGCCGAAATCAACGAAATTTACTCATGCTGGTGCAAGTATTGGGAATTATCGTCTCATTCACCCTCACCACACTCACCTTTTTAGGATTGGTAAACGTTTGGTTACTAATGACTGTCGCCGTTTTGGGTGGATTATTGAAAGGGTTAGATATGCCAGTCCGGTATGCAATTGTGATAAAAACAGTTGATAACCGTGCAGATTTAGGAAATGCGATCGCTCTCTATTCTGCCATGCTCAGTAGTTCTCTGTTAATTGGCCCCGCTATTGGAGGAATGTTACTAGCTACCGTTGGAGCTAAATATTGCTTCCTCTACGACAGTCTCAGTTACGTTGTGGCATTGGTAACACTAGCCGCAATGAGACTCAAACCAAATCCAACACCAGAAACACCCCAAACCGAAAACACCTGGAAAAAATTGCAAGAAGGATTCAGCTACGTCTACCAAGCACTACCCATTCGTACCATCCTCTTACTATTAGCACTACATGGATTAGCAGGTATTTCCTACATGGCCATCCTCCCCATATTTGCCGGAGATATTCTCAAAGGAAATGGGGGAACAATGGGCTTATTGAGTGCATCCAGTTCCGTTGGTTCGCTCCTGGCTTGCGTCTATCTCAGCTTGCGTCGGCAAGTATTAGGGTTAGAACGGGTGATGGCACTGTGTCCAGCTATCATTGGCCTGGGATTAATCGCCTTTGGACTATCTAGAGAAATCTGGCTTTCCTTATTGATTATCGTTTTCATCGGTGGTGGTAGTATGCTCCAGGTTTCTTGCGGTAATACCATCATTCAAACCTTAGTAGAAGACGATAAAAGGGGTAGAGTCATGAGTCTCTATTCCCTAGCTGTCATTGGTACATTACCCTTGGGTAACTTAATAGTTGGTAGTTTGGCACAAAACATCGGTGCGCCGAATACGGTAATTGGCTGTGGTATGGTTTGCCTTTTAGAATCAATCTGGTTTACTAGACAGTTACCAATTTTGACAAAATGGATCAAACTCAAAACTACTGCTTCCAGTCAGTTAATCAACTCTACAACGTAATTACAAGAAATTATAGTGACTAAAATCGTTGCCGAAAAAATAGAGAATCCCCGTGTTTCCTTGGGGTTATTGGGGGCTATTTCCTTCATGGTCATAGCAGATATGCGAGTCGTTGATCCATTGCTGCGAATTATTGCCAATGATTTTGGAACTACCGTAGGGAATACAGCCGCAATTATTTCCGCCTATACCATTCCTTATGGATTGTTTCAATTGGTTTATGGACCATTAGGGGACAGAATTGGCAAACTCAAAGTTATGACTGTGGGCATATCCATCTTTGCCATTGGTACAGCTTTGTGTGCTTTTGTCCCCAACCTTCCCCTATTAATTTTATTACGATTTCTCACGGGAATGTTTGCAGCTGCTGTGATTCCCCTTTCCCTAGCATATATTGGTGATAACTTTCCGTATGCAGAACGGCAAACAGCAATTGGACGTTATCTAAGCGCCTTAATGTTAGGACAAATCCTCAGTAGCAGTTTAGGCGGTATCTTTGGGCAATTTATCAGTTGGCGTGAAATCTTTTTATTGTTTGGGGTTACGTCCTCATTGGCGGCAGTTGTTTTTTGGCAAGCAACACGACATATACCATATCAATCTCACACCCAAACAGGAAATATTTTCTCAAGTTTAAAACCCTATTTGCAACTGATAACTAAACCGGCTGCTCGTTTAGTCATCACTGCGGTATTTATTGAAGGTTTCTGCTTGTTCGGTGGTTTTGCCTATATCGGTGCATTTATTCGGGACACCTATCAACTACCCTATATCACAATTGGATTGCTACTGAGTGGTTTTGGGATGGGTGGATTACTCTATAGCATTTCCGTTAAATGGCTTGTGCAAAGATTAGGCGAAAAAGGGCTAGTTAGGGTTGGTGGTTTGCTGGCTGGTACTTGTTACCTATCCATTACTATCTTGCCAACTTGGATACTCTTTATTCCAGTGATTATCCTGATTGGACTTGGCTATAACATGATGCACAGTACCCTGCAAACCCAAGCCACAGAACTATCCCCTGAGTCACGGGGAACTGCGGTTTCTCTGTTTGCGTTTAGTCTGTTTATGGGGCAGGGTATTGGTGCTGCTGTTTTAGGTCGAATTGTGGATAATGCTGGTTACATTCCTTGTTTTATTGTTTGTAGTATTGCCGTGGCTAGTTTGGCAGTTTGGTTTTCTAGTCAAATGCGATATCTCAAGCAAACGTAACTAAATCAAGTTGTTAGTTATCTAGTTGGTAATTGGTAATTGGTAATTGGTAATTAGTGATCAAACTCCTCTTATCACTTGACCAGATTCAAGACTATTCTTCTCTTCTTCTAATTCTTCCTCCTGACTCCTGACTCCTAGCCCTCACAGATAACTTTTTCAGCAAACCCTACTTAGGTTTAAATTGTTCATCAACGGGAATTTGATAACCGTTAGCCAGCCGATTTGTCATATTTGCAGCGCCAGTAATTGCCATGAGTTCACCAAATACTTGATCATTCATCCCTTTGGCACGGGCGGCGGCGGTATGGGAAGCAATACAATATTCACAGCCATTGGTGACGCTGACAGCAATATAAATTAATTCCCGCACCAATGGATCTATTTCGCCCGGACTGGCCATAACTTCTTTGAGTGTTTCCCAAGTGCGTTGCAAGGTAGGAGGATGATTAGCTAAGGCTTTCCAAAAGTTGTTGATGTATTCAGTTTGGCGTGTGGCGCGAATATCATCATATACTCTGCGGACTTCTATGCTGGCATCTTCGTATTCAATCAGGTTGGTCATAGTTTTGATGAAATTAGTTTTTTCTAGATTTTAAGTCTTTGGGGATGTTCTGAAGTGGTGATTATTAAAAATCTCCAAAAAATAATGTAGGGGCGTATTGCAATACTCCCCTACCAAAAATTAAAAATACTGTAATCCGATAGACTTGTAGTAGTATAGGGTTAGAAGATCACAGATTATTACCAAAATGAGCAGTACATTAACCCAAACAGAGATTCGTACCTCTAGCGTCAAAATTCCTAATCAAGATTTGCAAATAGACGCTTATCTGGCTGAACCAGTAAATGCAGGCAAATTTCCGGCTGTGATTGTGGTACAGGAAATTTTCGGGGTGAATATTCATATTCGGGAAGTAACGGAGAGATTAGCACAAGAAGGATATGTAGCGATCGCTCCAGCCATTTTCCAACGCCTAGCACCCGGTTTTGAGGCTAAATACACCCCAGAAGATGTTCAACTAGGCAGACAATACAAAGAACAGACCAAAGCCGAGGAAATATTAAGCGATATTCAGTCCACAATTGCTTATCTAAAAACCCTGCCTAACGTTAATGCTGATGCGATCGCATCCATTGGTTTTTGCTTTGGTGGACACATTGTTTATTTAGCAGCCACTCTCCCAGAAATCAAAGCTACAGCCTCTTTCTACGGTGGCGGTATTCCCAACTCTACTCCTGGTGGTGGTGAGCCGACAATTACTCATACCCCAGATATCAAAGGGACTATTTACGCCTTTTTTGGGACTGAAGATAAAGGCATTCCTCCAGAACAAACAGAACAAGTTGAAGCAGAGTTACAAAAACACAATATTCCTCACCAAGTTTTTCGCTATCCTGCTGAACACGGCTTTTTCTGCAACCATCGAGCTAGTTACAACGCCGAAGCTGCTGCTGATGCTTGGCTCAAAGTTAAAGAACTATTTCAAAAGCAACTGCAAACAGTGTAAATACTATGACTTATGTTAATCTTGGCAAGAGTGGACTAAAAGTATCCCGCTTAACCTTGGGGACAATGACCTATGGTTCTCGTCAACTCCGAGAATGGGTATTAGAAGAAGAAGAAAGTCGCCCATTTATTAAACTGGCTCTGGAATTGGGGATTAATTTCTTTGATACTGCTGATGTTTACTCATTGGGTGCAAGCGAAGAAATTTTAGGACGGGCATTGAAAGATTTTGCTAAAAGAGATCAGGTGATCATTGCCACCAAAGTCTTTAATAAAGTTGGTGATGGACCCAATGACAAAGGACTTTCTCGCAAGCATATCTTTGATAGCATAGATGCCTCTTTACGACGGCTACAAACAGATTACGTTGATTTGTATCAAATTCATCGCTGGGATTACGAAACCCCAATAGAAGAAACCCTAGAAGCCTTACATGATCTAGTTAAATCAGGTAAAGTTCGTTATTTGGGTATTTCTAGTGTTTATGCTTGGCAGTTTGCAAAAGCCTTATACACGGCTGATAAACATGGTTGGAATCGTTTTATTTCTATCCAAAATCACTACAACCTAGTTTATCGGGAAGAAGAGCGAGAGGTAATACCTTTATCTTTAGATCAAGGGATTGGGATTATTCCTTGGAGTCCATTAGCACGAGGGTTTTTGGCTGGAAATCGCCGCAGAGAAGATCGTGGTGCAACTGTACGCGCAAAAACTGATGAATTTGCCCATAATCTCTACTATCAAGAATCGGATTTTCAAATTGTAGATCGTGTTGTTGATTTAGCACAAAAACGCGGTGTCAAACCGACACAAATTGCCTTAGCTTGGTTATTACACAAGCCTGGTGTCACTTCTCCTATTATTGGTGCTAGTAAAATTGAGCATTTGAAGGAAGCTGTGGAGGCTGTAGATTTGGTTCTTTCTGAAGAAGAAATTAAGCTATTGGAAGAACCATATCAACCTCATTCAATATTAGGACACAAATAATTGAGAGGAATAGAATTAGAGTTGGAGCGATAGCGTAGCTATCGCTTCCTTCAAAATAAGTGTGTAGCGCACCTCTTGATTTGTTGACATTAACTTTATCTAATATTTTCTAAACTGTTAAAAGATAAAGATATTGAAAGAGATTCAGGTATCCAATAATATTCTACATTTGGTTGATAGTTAAATTCATTGATTGAAAATCTCTTTATTTTAAACCCGTGTTTTTCATAAAATGCACGAGCTTTGAGATTTTCTTGTAATGTATACAATTTTAGTCCTTGAGGACACAATATTTTAGCTTGATTAAGTAATGCTGAACCAATACCCAAATTTTGGTAGTTCTCATCTACAAAAAGCTGACTTAAACATTGTTCTTTTGTCAAGACAATGGCAAAACCAGCAATTTTATTTTCAACTTCAGCAACAAAAATCTCCCCATCTTCTACTAATTGATCAAACCGTTCTTTCCAACCCGCATAAGTTTGTGGGTGCTGGAGATGGGGAAAAGTTTTATGCCATGTTCCATACCAAAGTTGAACAATATTTTCTAAATCCTCTAGTTGATAGGAACGAATTTTTACTGCTTTCATATTCACAAACTTAGTTCACGCTGAATAAGGGTTTAATTCAGAATCCCATGTTTGATATTTAGACCTTAATTCCTCAAATACTTCTCTATGTTCTACTTGCAAATTAATCTCTTCTTTTGCATCATTGGCTAGATCAAAAAGATATTCATTTTCTCCCACTTGCAAATATTTCCAATTCCCACTCCGCACTGCACCTTGTCGAACTCTTGGTGGTAAACCAGGTCTATTATTTCCTTTATGTCTCCAAAACAAAGTTCGAGGAGAAACAGGTGCTTCACCTTTAATAATTGGGAGTAAATTCTCTCCATCAAGGGGATAATTAGCATCAGGATTTGTTCCTGTAATTGCCAAAATTGTGGCTGTAATATCGTGGGTGATAATTACTTGCTCATTTATCTGGTTAGGTTCAATCACTCCCGGCCAGCGAATAAAGGTAGGAACTCGAATACCACCTTCATATAAATTGCCTTTTTTCCCTTGAAAAGCACCAAAATTAGAATACTTTTCACCCCCATTATCACTAGCAAAAATAACTATGGTATTGTCAGCAATTCCCGCATCATTCAAAGCTTGTAAAACTCTACCAATGCCATTATCTAGACTTTCCATGACTGCGGCATAGGATTCTGCTGTACCTGTATCAACCCAATTTTGCAGATTATCTTTACCAATTAAGGCTTGACTGAGTTCAATATCATTGGGGCCTTCCCAAGGCCAATGGGGTGCTGTGTAATGCAAGCTGAGATAAAATGGACTATTATGAGGTTTTTTAAGGAAATCTATAGCGCGTTGGCTAAATAAGTCTGTCACATAGCCTATTTCCTCAACTGGTACTTCTGCTTCCCAGAGGTCAGGTTGTCCACTGGTGTCTACGTGCCTAAAGTAGTCAATTGCACCGCTAAAATTACCAAAAAATTCATCAAAACCGCTTTTTAAGGGGCTGTATTTGGGCAAATATCCACAATGCCATTTACCGACTAAAGCTGTTTCATAACCATTCGCTTTGAGTAAAGAGGCAATGGTGGGATGTTCTGGGGGTAAACCGACAGTATTACCTATTTGTTGAACGCTTGCTAAAGGTTCTTGATTACCAAGGGGAATTCTGCCCGGATAACGACCTGTAAAAAAACTAACTCGCGTTGGTGTACAAACTGGTGAAGCGGAATAAGCCTGAGAGAATCGTATCCCCTCTTTGGCTAATTGGTCTAAATGAGGTGTCTGATAGTTTGTTTGTCCATCAATACTGAGATCACCCCAACCGAGATCGTCGGTCAAAATGAAGACTATGTTAGGACGTTGCGTGGTAGTAGAGTTAGTAGAAACCATCTGTAATTAAATTTTTAAATTTCTTAATAGTTCGATGTCCAGGAAAAATCCAATTCAGGGTAATTCCCCGCTGTTGGAACAAGAAAAGCCTACTACGGTAACTTTATCGAGTTAGTGTAGTTTAATAGAAATATCCCACACCTTTTTGGCTATGTCAATAGCCATCAATATTTGGTATCAGTATTTGTAGTGCTATTAGCTACGATAATATCGAAATACTGTATAATAAAGATGTTCTAAGTTTTGTATATCCTGGTTTTTGCAATAATGTCAAAGAACAAAAATAACAAGCGTAATAAGAAAAACCAAACAAGACCTCGCAAGGATTCAGAAGGATTATTCTTTACACAACTCGACAATCCTTTTTCTGGTCTTCCTCAAGAAGTTGTTGCTGAGATACTTGTTGAAGCTGGTCGAACACATGAAAGAGAATTCAAAAAATCTTTAGAAAATCTGTTAGAAAAAATTAATTCTGTTGACGTTTTACATCTGATTTCTATTCTTGCAGTTTATGGCCTTTCTGTTGGAATGTCTGCAACAGGCAAAACATCTCAAAAGAAAAATCCTAGAATTCACCAAGCTCATGTGGAGCTTGTTCAAGCATTAGCTTTACGTTCACCCTTTTCAAAACAGTCTTGTGAGCCAGTACAACCGCAGCAAGTGCAGGAAATATGGGATTTACTAATTTCGTTCAATACTGCTTTTAATTTACAGAGGCTTGTACAAATTCAAAATGCAACTACAGAAGAGAAGAGGGCTATTTTACAAGTACAAGAATGGCTTCGACTACATACAAATATTGTTCGTAACTGGGGATATTTCACACGCACGTGTTATCTCAATTACAAAAAGATTATATTCAGGAATTGACTCATTATTTAGAACATCCATAGGCTTGGAAGCAACATCAATAATTGATGTTTTTGAATATCTAGTAATCTACATTGAAGAAGTAAATAATGAACGGCTTCAAAATATAAGAACTATATTCAAGGCACGAACTATAGAAGAAGCCATAAAAATTTACCATGAAATATACCAGTTGCCGGGTTCAGTAAATGAAGCAACTGCTTTCTTTCAAGAGCGTTGTGCAACACTTGAGGAAGTTCGTTTTCTTATTTTGAATCATTCTGATTTGTTTCTTTCTAAGTCATTTTCATTTACATCTAAGGAACTGGCAAGTTCAATGAATATTGAACCTATAGCTCTTGAATATGTTTTATCTAAACTAAGTTATCAATTTGGCGACCTTAAAGATTCTAATCCAGAACACTTTTTCTTAGCAAATCCAGTCTGGATAAAGCCTTTAATTAAATTACCAACAGGTAGCTATTTCTGTGCTACACCACAAGTTTTCTTTAGTTTTATTCTCCAAACACTTGATAGTCTCTTATCTGCTGAAGAAGTAAAACGTGAAGTGCAAGATAAGCGTCGTCCTAAGTTTCTTGAAGATGAGATCAAGCAGCTATTTACTCAAGCATTTCCTCAAGCTGTTTTTAAACAAAACTTTAAGTGGAAAGACTCAAATGTAGAATATGAATCAGATTTTATTATGCAAATTGATTCTTATCTCCTAATTGTTGAAGCCAAATCTGGTGCTGTTTCTAGAACTGCATTACGTGGAGCGCCTGGTTCAGCTAAAAATGATATTCAGGAATTGCTTGTAAATCCTTCTATTCAGTCAAAGCGTTTTGCCGATAAAATAATGGAATTAAAAGTTAAGCAAGTTTTTCCAGAAACTTTTCAGAATCTAAATTTTGATCTCAATGCTATTCAGAAAATTATTCGATTATCAGTAACACTTGAAGATTTTGCAACCATTCAATCACAATTATCACGCCTGACAGCTACAGGTTGGATAGATAAAAATTTTTCTCCTGCACCAACGATAGCACTTGCTGATTTGGAGGTTATTTTTGATATTTTGACTTCTAGTCCACAGAAAATTCACTATTTGGTACGCCGTGCTGAAATACAAGAGCATATGCAATATCGTGGCGACGAGTTGGATTTACTTGGTTTGTATCTTAAAACGGGTTTTAATATTGGCAATGAAGAATTTGAAACGAAAGAATTGATCATTTCGGAGATGTCTGAAAAAGTCGATGAATATTATGTAGCTCTAGACCAAGATATTATCCGAAAAAAGCCAAGTTTAGAATTAATAAAATGGTGGAAAGATATTCAGATTCGTATTGAGCAGAGATGTCCCTATCGTTGGTCAGAGGTTGCAGTAATGTTGCTAAACGTTTCACTTGATGATCAACGCAAAGCAGAAAGAGAATTTAAAAGAATTACAAGAAACGTCAAGAAAAACTGGCGAAACCCTGAGCATATTAACTCAATCATTATTCATTTTCCAGATCGGCATGAGGCTGTTGGACTATTAGCATTTAGAGAATGCCAAAAAGATCAACGCCATGAATTTATGCGAAATCTTGCAGAACAATCCTTTTCAGGAACTAATGCAGAGCGATGTTTAATGATTGGTGTTAATATTGATGATCAGAACTGGTATCCATATAGTATTTTAGGTGTATTTCAACCTAAGCAAATAAGTTTTAATGTGAGATAAAATGGGAAAATTATAAGAGTGATTTTTATGGTTCAAATACTATAAGCCCAAATTTCAAACTTGGCTTCAGAAGACAAAACAATGTTTAAAGAACCATAATGATTAATACAAAATTCCTCAAACTCATTCATTACCTGATGATAAATATCTTCGGAAACTCGCCAACATAAACCATAAGCTCGCAATTTAAATACATTTAGTAACTCCTCAACTGTATTGCTAACTGTCCATTTTTTAGCAACTAAATAATTTGAACCATAACCTTTTTGAGTTAAATACTTTTCAGATAAATACCTTTGTGTAGTTATTTCTTGTATTGCCGAATTAACAGGCTTTAATCCTTCATACTTAGATAATATCTCCCGAAAATATCCTTCAAATTCTCTTCTAGCTGGTGGAGTAATCCATTGACAATTGAGATAAAATCCTTCTGATTTCAATACTCGATCAATATCATCTAAAAATGCTTGCCAATTAGAGACCGTATGGAGCATATGCACGGTTAATACAACATCAAAACTGTTATCTGGAAAAGGTAATTTTGAAGCATCACCATGAATCAAGTTTAAATTATCAGGAATAAGATTTAATTTTTTACAAAATTGATCAAGCATTTCTTGAGAAACATCAATTCCGGTAACAGGATAACCACGTTTTACAAAAGGAATAACATTCAATCCTGTACCTACACCCGGTTCTAAAAAAGAAGTTTCTGGTGTTGCATGAGTGAGAGCAATGATAAAATCAGCTACCTCTTCCGCTATTGGTTCTGTTAACCAGCGTGTTTGGTCATATATTTGGGCAATATGATCGTAGTAATTGAGTTTATTCATAAACAGTAATTCTGAAAATCAGTTCTTAATAACTTTTTATCCACATTAGATAGCGGGGGTTTAGCAGTGCTAAACCTCTACTAAATATTATTTTTCCTATAGTTTAACACTTTTTATATTTTTAATGTACAATAACTTGATAGATTTACAGTAGATTCAAAAATCCCTTAGTCAAATAGCTCGAAGTTGAAAATAGATAAGCAGGAAATTTCATGACAATACAAACAGTTGGTATTTTGAGTCCTGGGGATATGGGAGGAGCGATCGCATCTGTTTTAAACCAAAACGGCTTGAGAACAGTATCAGCGTTAGGCGATCGCAGTGAAAGAACTAAACAATTAGCGATCGCAGCCAAGGTTGAGAACGTAGGAACACTAGAAAAGTTGGTAATCGAATCCGATATCATTCTTTCGGTTCTCGTCCCCTCAGCAGCCACACAAATAGCCAAACAGGTGGCTGTAGCTATTCAAAAGGTGGGTAAAAATATTTTGTATGTAGACGCTAATGCTATTTCACCAGAAAGAGTCAAAGCGATTCAACCCATTATTGAAGAAGCTGGAGGAGAATTTGTAGATGCTTCCATTATTGGACCACCACCACGTCAACCCAATAGCACCCGTATTTACGCTTCTGGTGAAAAAGCAGAGTTATTCGCAAAACTGCGGGACTACGGCTTAGATATCCGGGTTATAGGCTCAGAAATTGGTCAGGCTTCCGGCTTAAAAATGTGCTACGCTGCACTCACCAAAGGACTAACAGCCATTAGCACAGAATTACTAATTGCGGCTCATCGTCTCAATTTAGATGCAGAACTTTGGCAAGAAATATCTACCAGTCAAAAAGAATTATTAGAGTATCTAAATCGTCAAATCCCCACAATGTTACCAAAAGCGCACCGTTGGGTAGGGGAAATGGAAGAAATAGCAGATACCTTTGGTGCTGTTGGTTTAACAGAACGCACCTTTGAGGGAGCAGCAGATGTTTATCGGTTCGTCAAAGAAACATCTTTGGGAAAAGAAACTCCAGAAGGACGGGATACTTCACGAACACTCGCTGATATTATTGCTATTCTTTCCCAGGATAATATTTCATCATCAACCTGAAAATTTGGAAAATTCGATGATCACTCGCATTTTTCGCGTCAGAGTCCCATTAGAACTTCATCAAGAATTTGAGTCAAAATTCCTGAAAGTATCAATCCCACTTGTTCAATCATATCCAGGTTTGGTGTCTGTCACTATTGGCCGACCAACAAAATGGGCAATCGAGGAATATGTGATGATTTCAATTTGGGAAAATGAGCAATTTGTTGAAGATTTTGCGGGCGAAAATTGGCATCAAGCAGTTATTCCAGAAGGGATGGAAAAGTATGTAGCTGAATGTTGGGTTCATCATTATGAAAACTTTGGTCAAGAATAATCTTTTGAGGATTCATTTCTTACTAATTTATGTCGGAATTTTATAAAGAAATCAGAATTTGTTTCCTCGGAGAATCATTTGTTAATGGCACAGGTGATCCGGAATTTTTAGGTTGGACAGGGAGAGTTTGTGCTAAATCCCAACGAAAAGGATATGAAATTACCTACTACAATTTAGGCGTTTGTGCAGAAACCAGTACATATCTTAAACAACGTTGGAAGCAAGAGAGCGATCGCCTTTTGGCAAGTATTCCCTATTTTCTCCCTGTTTTACTACTTATAGAAGAGGCACACGCAAAAAAATTTATCAAATTGTTTGAAAAACTAAATATTAGTGTATCATACTAAAAAGTAATAAAGCTTGATCGGAAGTCAACAATACTACTTAGAAGTGAACGGCACTTTTGATTCAAGCATCCATTTCTGGGCAGACTTCAATAAATAGACTTGACTGTGACAAAAGATAAAATTGACCGCCAAATAAGGAGGACAAGAAATTGGCTACAGTTTATAGCGACGATGAACTACAGTTAACTGCTGATGTCTTAGTAGTTGGCGGTGGACCGGCTGCCGCATGGGCAGCTTATGCAGCGGCATCTCAAGGTGTCAAAGTAATCATTGCTGATAAAGGTTTTCTCGGTACTAGTGGTGCGGCTGCGGCTAGTGGTAATGGCATCATGGCACCTTCTCCAGAGAATTGGGAAAAGGTCGTATCAGAGCGTTATCGTGTGTCTAAAGACCTCGCTAACTTACGTTGGATTGAGCGCGTGGTCGAAAAAACTTGGCTGAGTTTGCCCCTAGTAGAAAGTTGGGGTTATCGTTTCCCTAAAGAAAATGGGGAATCTGTGCGGCAGAGTTATTATGGACCCGAATATATGCGAGTCCATCGCAAAAACTTATTGCGGATGGGTGTGCAGATTCTTGATCAAAGTCCTGTACTAGAGCTTTTATTAGCTGAAGACGGCTCAGTGGCAGGTGCTAGAGGTGTACAGAGACAACATCAACGTAGCTATAGCGTTCGCGCTGGTGCAGTAGTCCTGGCCAATGGCGGTTGTGCATTCTTGAGTAAAGCATTGGGTTGTAATACCAATACAGGTGATGGAATGCTGATGGCAGTAGAAGCTGGCGGAGAACTCTCTAGTATGGAGGCTTCTAATCACTATGCTATTTCCACCGCTTTTAATGCCACAGTAACCAGGGGTGTTCCCTTTGGCTGGGCTAGTTACACCGATGAAGATGGTAATGATTTAGGTGGCTATGTTAATGGTCGTCGTGATCCTTCCTTTCTTCCCAACGCCCTCTTAAAGGGTCCAGTTTATGCTCGTTTGGATCGAGCTACGCCGGAAGTGAAAGCAGTGATTGAGAAATCTCATTTCATCGCTTATTTACCCTTTAAAAAAGCTGGGATTGATCCCTATACAGAACGAGTACCTGTGACGCTGGTTTATGAAGGTACGGTACGTGGTACGGGGGGAATTAGGATTGTCAATGATAGTTGCGGGACAAAAGTACCTGGACTCTACGCGGCAGGAGATGCTGCATCACGGGAGTTTTTAGCCGGGTTAGCTTCTGGTGGTGGTGGTCCCAATGCAGCCTGGGCAATCTCCACAGGACAATGGGCAGGGGAAGGAGCAGCAGCTTTTGCTAAGAGTTTGGGTGATCATGTCCATGAACGGGTAGCGAGTCCTGCTGGTCAAGTGGGATTGCGTTCTGAGTCTTCTACCACAGCGACATTCGATAGTGAGGCGATCGCTCGTGGTGTTCAAAATGAGATGTTCCCGTTAGAAAAGAATCACTTCCGTTCTGAGCAAGGGCTTTTGGATTCTCTGGCTAAATTAGAGAAACTATGGGAACAGGTGCAAGGAAACCCGAAACAAGATACCGTCCGTGATGTGGAATTTTCCCGTCGAGCAGCGGCTCTCACTGCTGTAGCCCGATGGGCTTATTTTAGTGCCTTACATCGCACGGAAACCCGCAGCGAACACATTCGTGTGGACTATCCTGAAACTGATCCCAATCAGCGTTATTATCAAGCCACAGGTGGTTTAGATAAGCTGTGGGTAAGGCGTGATTGGATTAATGATGAAACCAGTACACCAACAGTATTAACCAATCAAACTACATATTCTGTATCAAAGTCATAGCAGGAAGATTATCATGATTGAGCTTGTTAGCCATAAACTCTGTATTAATTGCAATGTTTGCGTCCAAGTTTGTCCTACCAATGTCTTTGACTCCGTACCCAATCAACCACCAGTAATTGCTAGACAACAAGACTGTCAAACTTGTTTTATGTGTGAGGCATATTGTCCGGCAGATGCGCTCTATGTTGCACCGGAATCTCATACTAATGTAGCAGTCAATGAGGACGATTTAATTGAGAGTGGGATTATGGGTGAATATCGTCGCACCTTGGGTTGGGGATATGGTAGAAAAAATAATAGTGAATTGGATACAGCGCATAAATTACGTCTGCTACCACGTCCCTATCAAAGTTAGTTGTCTGAATCAGGATTTAAGGATTAACAGGATTAAAACTAATTGTCTGAATCAGGATTTCCAGGATTTAAGGATTAACAGGATTAAAATTAATTGTCTGAATCAGGATTTCCAGGATTTAAGGATTAACAGGATTAAAACTGAGATTTTATCAGCAATTACCTTTTTCCCTGCCTCAACTAGATGACTATACTAAACGTGGATGGGGTATGGACTTTTGCTAGATTGGAAAAACCTAGATGTGTAGTGTAGTAGGGGTTTAGCATTGCTAAACCCTTTCCAAGCATAGAGATTTGAGTTAATAATTAAATGCTAAATTTGAGGTAACAAAATGGGAAGAACTGAGTTCAAACTTGTAATCTTTGATTGTGATGGAGTGTTGGTTGATAGTGAACCAATTATAAATCGCATTTTTGCGGAAACGCTCACTGAAGCTGGTTTTCCCATCACATATAGAGAAGTAACTCAAAAGTTTATCGGCAAGTCTCTGAAAACCTGTTTAGAGATGATCGAAGAATCTTATAACAAACCTTTGCCAGAAAATTTTATGGAACTTTGTAAAGAAAGAGAAATCGCCCCATTGCAGCAAGAATTACAACCAGTTTCAGGAATTATAGAAGTATTAGAGCAACTTACATTACCAAAATGTGTAGCATCAAATAGTAACCACCGCCATATTCAATTTGTTTTGAAATTAACGGGACTTCTACATAAATTTGACGGAAAAATATATAGCTGTTATGATGTTCCGCGCCCTAAACCTTTTCCTGATGTCTATCTCCATGCAGCGGAGCAAATGAACACAAATCCAGAAGATTGTGTTGTGATTGAAGATTCTGTGCCAGGTGTACAAGCAGGATACGCGGCAGGAATGACTGTTTTTGGTTATGCTCAACATAGCGATCCTAATGCTCTTACTGATGCTGGAGCTAAGATAGTTTTTAATGATATGCGACAGCTTTTGCAATTGCTGTAGCCATTTAGTAGTAAAATCAAATCAATCTTTTCTTGGTTTTATTAGTGATCTCTTTTACAGAAAAGAAATTTAGTTTACCCAAAAACCCAAACAGGTTAAAATTACGCTTTGTAACCCCCTCACAATGAGGTGATTCTTGTGGCTGTAATTCCCATATATCAACTATTTTCTGTTCTTTTTCATCTAATAATTGGCAAGGAAGTAGTCGTGGAGACTGATACCCAATAAACCAAGGCTCTCCATTTAATAATTCTCTTTCTATTTGATCAAACATAAAATCACCTCCAACAATTTTCCTATTTTGTGTGAATCTTAAATTAAAAACTTATGAATCTTGGTATCTAATGATGGAATAACAATTACCAGAATGTTTATTTTTGATATTTTTAACTTTTAATGGTTAATGCCGACTTACCCAACGACGTGAAAACTACATCATTTTGGGGTGTATGAACCCGACTACAAAGAACATCTCGATAATGTCTTTCCAGCGGATTTTTTTTAGATAAACCTGGATTACCAATTAGTTGCAAACCAATTTCTACGGATCGAATGGCATTACTTGTTGCCAAATATTTTACTGTTTGTGCGTGCAAACTAATATTCGAGTCATATTCACCTTGATCAATGTCTTTTGTGAGAGTGTAAATTAGGCGATGATTGGCATATAGTAAGGCTTCAATTTCACCAACAGATGCTTGAAAATGTGGTAAAGTTGCTAAACTTGAACCTAAATTGGTAGGCGATCGCTCATTCAAATATTTAACTAACCAATTCCGTGCTGCTGTTGCTACCCCTTGATACAAAGCACTTAAAAATAAACTCCCACCTGCCAGCATTAAGGGATCAGGTTTTGACTCAGCCTTGACAGGATGCACATCTAAGGCATACTCTAGGGGAATGCAGACATTCTCTAAAATCAGGTCGTGACTGCCTGTAGCTCTCATTCCCAAATGATCCCAAGTTTCCACAATCTTCACCCCTGGAATGTAACGGGGTACTAAAAAACTCCCTACTTGCGCTTCTTCATCATCTGTCCGCGCCCAAACTACGAAGTAACGCAAAATTGGGCTACCAGTAGTGTATTGTTTATGACCTGTTATTGACCAACCATCGGATGTCCGTTTGGCGATGGTTGCAGGTAATCCTCCCCTGGCTGGTGTACCTAATTCTGGCTCTACACGGGCAGCATTGAGCAAAGCTATACCTTCCACAGATTCTCGACACAGCCTTTCATAGATAGAGGAATGCCAGCGTCGGTGTCTAGCAGCGTTAGCGTGTTGTAGGTAGTGCATTGTCAGCACCAAAGCAGTAGAAGCATCTCCACTGGCTATCTTTTCAATCACTTGACAGGCTGTAGTGTACCCTACCGCCAAGCCACCAAACTCCACTGGTATAGTTAGACTCAATAATTGTGCTTTGTGCAGCGCCTCAAAGTTTTCAAAGGGAAAGGAACTATTGCGATCGTAGATGGAGGCACGGGTGGCAAAATCAGCCGCAAGAGTATCAACTTTCGCCAAAATATCGGACAAAGATGCTGTTGTAGTTGAGGGTGTTTCTAAAACAAGTGATTTTGACATTGAGGTTTTCTCACTACTCTAAGAAATCTGGTTCTTCCCGCAAAATTCGGTCGTAAAGTGGCTGAAAACTAAACCAACCAGCGGCAGGTGTTCCCACTTGACTACGAGTTAAGGTGGCGATTTCATGGTCTATGGAAAGGGGTTTACCTGCTGCTTCTGCGAGGAGTTGGGCTTGAGCGGATCTTTCAAAAGAAATATACCAAAAAGCAGCCTCATCTACCGTTTGTCCCACTGTCAAAAACCCATGATTTCTGAGGATAACAGCTTTTTTATCTCCTAAAGATTCGCCAACTCTTTTACCCTCAGAAATATCCAAAACTACTCCTTTATAGTCATTAAATAGAGTATGATCTTGATAGAAAATGCAAGCATCTTGAGTTAGAGGATCAAGCAGACGACCCAAACTTGACCAAGCTTTACCATGCAAGGAATGAGCATGAGCGGCTGCAACTATATCAGGTCGGGCTTCATGAACTTGTGAATGAATAGCAAAGGCCGCGCGATTGACAGGAGCATCACCTTTAACAACTTCACCTTCGCTATTGACCAAAAGCAAGTCAGAAACACGGATGTGACCAAAGTATTTGCCCAAGGGATTCACCCAAAAATGGTCGGTGAACTCAGGATCACGGGCGGTAATGTGGCCTGCTATCCCTTCACTAAAGCCAAAACGACCAAATAGCCGAAATGCAGCCGCAAGGCGTTGTTTGCGGTGAAGTCGTTCTTCTTCAACTGTTTGAAAGATTGGAGGTTGCGGTCTAGTAAAATTAGGCATGATTTTTTCTTTCTTATTTTACAAGGACATTAGAATATCCAGAGCGATAAGCTCGCACACTATTGTTTTCGGGCTGATAATGATGTCGCCAAATACTGCCAGTATCATTGCCCATGACATGAATTGAGATGGATGGAGAGAATACTGTAGTGGCTTTGACGGAGTGAATATCATTGTCTGGAGGTAATAAATGGTAAATATCACCTTTTTTTACTTGATATGTACCTACAATTTCTAGTTGGGCTTGTCCTTCTATTTCACCGCTATCTACACGCCGATAAACTATTTCTTCCTGTTTACCTTGATATAAACCCACTAATCCCCAAGATAAATGATCGTGGACAGGTGTGGTTTCATGGGGAGGAATTACCAAACTAAAGATAGTTAGGGTGCGATCTTGAGAACGATACAATAACCATTGTCCAATTCCACTACCTAAACCACTGCTAAGATTGGACTGGGCAAAATGTTTTGGCAACCAATTCTCTTTTTTCAATAGTGCTGCAAAGTCAGGTTCTAGGGCTTTCAGGGTTTGGGCGCGGTTATGAGTGGTGCTAGAGATAATTTCTTTAGCGATATCTACAAACTCACGCAGATCAGGACTATCCACAAACCATTCGTCTGTTGATAAAGATTCAATAACAGTTGTTTGAGTCATAATTTAGGTTTCCTTCGTAGTGCTAAAACTGACGACTGCTTCCAGTCCTGAAGCGATTGTTTCTGATAGGACGTTCAAGGGACTGTGCTTTTAAAAAACTATAAGAACTATTGATCCTGGCTATTGAGAATAAACTACTATAACTTTATCGAGATACCGTGGTTTAATATTCTCAAATTTTTCTGAGGTTGTCAATCACATTTATTACCAGTTGTGAAAAGCTATGTATCTCTACGCCAAGAATTTTTGCCACTCAAGATGTAAATTATACATCAGGTATTGGGTAAACTAAATAACATGATTTATCCAATTGTCCTTTTATATTATAATTAATATGTTACTTGCTACACAAAGGAGTAACT
>NZ_JADEWA010000464.1:0-4280 GCF_015207865.1 Dolichospermum sp. LEGE 00246 | reverse complement strand
GGGTTAGGGAGGGGTAATTCTTAAAATAAAACGGTGTGATCTGGTCATCTACTGCTATACTGACTGCGAATCTATGAATACAAATCAAAACCCACTAATAATTAAAGAAAACATCTGTTTTCGAATAGATAACCTGCAAATAGAAATCATCTCCTATTTAGGACAACTCACACCTGATATTTATTACTTTCAAGTCAATATCATATCTGAAAAACCAGGTTTACTGAGAATAGGTGCAACTAACAGCGCACTCAACCGAGAACTAGAACTGAGAAAAAGACTAGGTGATTACAAACTCGTTACCGAACTACTTGCACATAGCCAGGACAATATAACTATTGAGATTAAACCCCAAAATATACCAGAAATTGCAACTATCTTTTCTCCTATCCCAGAAATAGATACAGCTTCAGAATATTTGCAAAAAGAATATTTAGAAGATGAATATTATCCAGAAACAGAAATCAGCACCAATATATCAAATCAAAAACTTCTCCTTATTACCTACCTTCCCAAGGAAAATCAAACCCTAGAAACTTGGCTAAAAACCGCACATTCTTTAGAAGAATCAATATTCTTAACCAGCCAAATATGTCAATTATGCCGCTATCTTCATCAAAGAGGATGGTGTTTTATCAATATCCTTCCCCAATTTATTCAAATGGGAACACCTATACAATTTTTCGACCTTACCAGTGCCTATCCCTTGGGTGAAACTCTCAATTCTGGGTTAATAGGAACTTATTGCGCCCCCGAATTAGCATACTGTAAAAATCCTATTCATGAAACAATGAGTAGTTATACAGTTGCAGCATTATTATATCAGATAATTCACAAACAAACCCTATCAACAGACCAAACCATAGAAATACAAATTAATCCCATTCCTATTATTTATCAAATTCTCAAGATTTGTTTATCTTCCCTACCAGAAGAAAGATTTCCTCTAGAACAACTATTAAAAATATTAGTTCGCACCCGCCAAAACATTAGCACACCCAAAATTAACTGGCAAATAGCCAGTATTTCTACCGTTGGACTATCAATAAACCGTTTACAAAATGAAGATAACTATGGCATTAAACAACAGAAAATCAGTGATAGAGAAACCATCCTCCTAGCTGCGATCGCTGATGGTATGGGAGGAATGTCTCAAGGCGAATTAGCCAGTCAATTAGCAATAAAAACAGTTTTAGAAACACCCATCTTTTTCCAAAATCAAACTATAGAACAATACCAAGAATGGCTAGAAAACCTATTTATTCAAGCCAACGAAACAGTATCAAATCAACTTAAAGATGGAGGAACAACCCTCAGCGTCATATTCGCCATATCCCAACAATTAATAATTAGTCATGTTGGTGATAGTCGCATTTACTTACTACGTCAAGGACAAATAAAACAACTCAGTCAAGATCATTCTCTAGTTGCCATGTTAGTAGCCAGTGAACAGATTACAGAAGCTGAAAGTTTAGATCACCCAGATAGAAATATTCTCACAAAATCCATCGGTACAAAACGCAGATTAAGTGATGGTTACGTCCAAGATCTAAAACAAACTACTCCAGAATTATCTATGAAATTAGAACATGAAGATATTATTTTACTATGTTCTGATGGGGTTTGGGACTTAGTTCCTAAAAACGAAATAGCGGAAATTTTCACCCCTGATCAAAACCTACAAAAATCAGTTGATTTGACTATTAATAAAGTTTTAGAACGTGGTGCATCTGATAACGCCACCCTTTTAGCATTACAATTTTTAATCAATTCATAGATCCCCGACTTCTTAAAGAAGTCGGGGATCTTATTCTCATTAATTACCAATTATCAATTATGTCTATTCAATGTCCAACCTGTCTCACAGATAACTATGATCATGAAACTAGCTGTATCGCTTGCGGTACACCTTTAACCTCCTCTTCCACTACATCAAATCTGCATTTATCCCCAGGAACATTATTAGGGAATGGCAGATATAGAATAGATAACATATTAGGACAAGGTGGGTTTGGTATTACTTATGCAGCCACTTATATCTCCAACTCTACCAAAGTTGCCATTAAAGAATTATGGCCAGAAAATGCTGCTAGACAAGGTAATACAGTTTTGTGGCCAATGTCCATTACCCCTATGCAGCGTCAACAACAACTGCAACAGTTTCAATTAGAGGCTAACTATTTACAAAAATGTGTTCATCCTCATATCGCCAAAATTTATGAGTGGTTTACAGAAAATGATACCGCATACATGGTAATGGAATTACTTGTTGGTAAATCATTAGATAAAATATTGCTAGAAACAGGACCACTAGCAGAAAATCGAGTTAAAAATTATTTTGTACAAATTGCTGAGGCTTTAAAAGTTATTCATAGTCATAATTTACTGCATCGAGACATCAAACCAGAAAATATTATTATTGTCCCTCCCGATAAAGCTGTATTAATTGATTTTGGCGCAGCTAGGGAATTTATTGCCGGTCAAACTGGGGATATGACCCGAATATTAACCCCTGGATATGCACCTTATGAACAATATATTCAAAAAAGTAAGCGTTTTCCTAGTACAGACCTTTATGCTTTATGTGCATCAATGTATGAATTATTAACGGGAAAATTACCAATAGAAGCCACAGATAGAGCCAGTGCTTTTTTACAAGGTAGTTCAGTAGATAAATTAGTTTCACCCCAACAACTACGCCCTGATTTAAGTTCTTTAATAGAAAAAGTTATTCTCACAGGAATGCAATTTAGAGTAGAGGATAGATTTCAAACGGCTGATGAATTAATTAATGCACTTCAAGGTAAATTTATTTCTCCTCAACATCAACGCGCCAAAGAATTAGTCAAACAAGGTCAACTAGCTGATGCCGTTCAAGCATATCAAAAATATTTGCAACTAGCACCAGATCATGGAGAAGCAGCCGTAGAACTAGCATTATTACAAATATATCTTGATGATCAACAAGCAGAAATAGCCGCACAAATAGCCATTCGATTACAACCCAATGATGGCAGAGGTTATGGCATTTTAGGACTGATTAATTGCCGTCGAAAAAATTGGCAAGAAGCAGTTAAGAATTTACAGCAAGCCGTTAATTTAGCTCCTCGTGAGCCTTGGATACAAGCTAATTTTGCTTGGGCATTAGGTAAATCTAGTAAATGGGAAGACGCAGAGAATACAGTAAATAAAGCATTGCAATTACAGCCTGATTCTACCTTTGCTTTGGGTTTGCAAGCTTGGATATATGTACAGCAACAAGAATGGAAATTAACTATTCGTGCAGCTACACAAGCAATATTTAAATTACAGAATCAGCAAAATAGTCATGGAAAAAAGTTACAATCTAGCCTATATCCCTATTTAATTATAGCTTTAGAAAAAGCCGTTGTCACTAAACAAGCTAATGATGTAGATAGAAGAATTGAAGAATTCATTAATCAAGTTCCTGATAGTGCTATAGCTTGGGGTTTAAAAGGTTGGAAACAAGCAACTAAATATTTATGGCAAGATGCTATCAGCAGTTTTGAAAAAGCCAGTCATCAAGCATCAATGATAGATTGGGTATTAATTAATCACGCTATTACTCAGGAAAATTTACAAAATTATCAAAGTGCTATTCAAATCTATGACAATTATCTACAAAAATTTACGCCTCAAGCCTTTATTTTATTTCGTCTCGGTACTTTATATGCCCAAATAGGAGAATGGCAGAAGGCAAGGTTATATCTTGAAAAAGCAATTAAGTATCATCCTATTTATGCTGAAGCCTATCATAATTTAGGTTGGGTATTGCTGAATATTAAAGGTCAAGATGGACAGGTAGAAAACTGCCGAGAAATGTTATCTGCTTATAGTAAAGCTACAGAATTATATGCAAAAGAACAAAAATTACCAATGAATGTAGGTATTAAACAGGCTTTTCAATTGGTAGGACTCCAGATCTCCGACTTCTAATATGAATTCATCATTTATACTCAACACGGCTTAATAATTTGATTCTGTGGGTAGAGGCAAAGCAAGAGCTTATTGGTGTCAACTTAACGTAAAACCTTTAGCCCGCCTGGGAATGATAGCGTAGCGTGGCGTTAGCCATATTCCCAGTCTCATAGCAGAAGTCATCTGAAGATGACTAAATAACCCGGAAATTCGTCTCATTCCCAGTCTCTGACTGGGAATGAATTCTAGAAGGCTCTGCCTTCAATGATATTAGAGGCAGAGCCTCATCAACTGCATTCCTAGTCAGAGACTAGGAACGAGATGTGGTAGGGATTTGAGCT
>NZ_JADEWA010000463.1:0-4292 GCF_015207865.1 Dolichospermum sp. LEGE 00246 | reverse complement strand
TGTGTATAAGAGACAGGAGCAGGGGGCAGGGAGCAGGGGGAAATGACAAATGACCAATGACCAATGACAACTAAGTATTTATTTCTAAAAAATAGGGTATTTTAATTACAAGAAAGAGGTAAAAAAGAAAAAAAATCCTGAAATCTATATAAATTAATAGTTTCATCTATCCACTTCGGGCTACAACACCTTAGAATGATTCATTGAAAAGTCAAGTCAATCGTATTTGCAGCGGTTTTGAGTGTAAATACTCTCAGGGAACGATTTTTGTATTTCTACAAACAGAGATTTAGGTAAAGATGCTTTAATGGTGCATCTTGAGAAATAATCTCTGATAAAACTTTAGGAGTTTAACATGAACAAAGGCGAATTAGTTGATGCAGTAGCTGAAAAGGCTAACGTTACCAAGAAACAGGCTGACCAAGTTTTGAGTGCTGCCATCGAAACTATTGTGGAAGCGGTTTCTTCCGGTGATAAAGTAACATTGGTGGGATTTGGTTCGTTTGAATCACGGGAACGCAAGGCCCGTGAAGGACGTAACCCCAAAACGAATGAAAAAATGGAAATTCCCGCTACCAGAGTTCCCGCTTTCTCTGCTGGAAAACTGTTTAGAGAAAGAGTAGCGCCCCCAAAAGAGCCAAAAGAGTAAGTTCAGTTATAGGAAAAACATTTTTGATGCCACAACAAGCACACGGGGGAAATTTGGCTTGGGCAGCAGCACTGGCTGGCTGTTCCCCTGATGCTATTGTGGATTTCTCTGCCAGTATCAGCCCGTTGGGACCACCAAATAGTGTGATTACGGCGATTGTGTCTCAACTAGGTAGTTTGAGGAATTATCCTGACCCAGAGTATGGTGAATTACGACTTGCTCTGAGTCATTTTCATGAATTACCTACTGAGTGGATTTTGCCGGGTAATGGTTCAGCAGAACTATTAACTTTGGTGGGTAGAGAATTAGCACAATTAGCAGCAACGGTTGTACTAACTCCAGCTTTTGGCGACTATTACCGCACTCTTGCGGTTGATAATGCTAAAGTTCTGGAGTTTCCTGTGGATTTGGCAACGGGGAAAGGGAATATTTCTCTATTGCCAGATTTCGGGCTGAAGACTTCAGGTTTTGGGTTATTGCTGAATAATCCCCATAATCCAACGGGAAAGTTATTCTCACGGGAATCTGTTTTACCGTATTTGGAAAGGTTTGCCTTGGTGGTGGTAGATGAAGCGTTTATGGATTTTTTGCCGCCGGAAGAGGAACAAAGTTTAATTGGGTTGGTGCAGGAATACGAGAATTTGGTGATTTTACGATCGCTCACCAAATTTTACAGTTTACCAGGGCTAAGATTAGGATATGCGATCGCTCACCCTCAACGTTTAGCTAAGTGGAAATCATGGCGAGATCCTTGGCCTGTGAATACTTTAGCAGCCGCCGCAGCGATCGCCGCCCTCCAAGATACAGAATTTCAAAATCTCACCTGGAAATGGCTGCCAGGGGCGAGAAATCAACTATTTCAAGGTCTAGCCTCAATTCTTGGTTTAACACCCATAGAAGGCTCTGTTAACTACCTATTGGTAGAATCTCAACGATCTACTTCCCAGTTACAACAACATTTGCTTCGGCAACACCAGATTTTAATTCGTGATTGCTTAAGTTTTAAAGAATTAGGCGATCGCTTTTTCCGTGTCGCAGTCCGTACAAAAGCTGATAATCAATGCCTATTAACAGCACTTGAAACAATTCAAAATCAATAGCAGGAGTTCAGGCGGTAGGGGCGCAGTCCCTGCGCCCATTCAGGAGTATGGCTAACGCTGCGCTATCAGGAGGAAGAAGGGAGAAGGAAGAAGGAAGAAGGAAGAAGGAAGAATAAAATTACCTAATGACAAATGACAAATATTGATTACGACATCGTTGTTATTGGTGGCAGTATTGCTGGATACCAAGCTGCTTTAAGTGCTACTCAGCTACACGCTAAAGTTGCCTTGATTGTCAGCGCAGATTTTACTCATAACTATAATTTAAATTATCAATACATACTTAGCGAAATTAGTCAAACTACCCAGAAATATTATAATTTAGTAAATCTAGGAACTTACGAAAAAAATATTCACTTAAATCTGGAATTTCTGAACTGGAAAAAAGGATTGTTTTATGCAAATGCTGTTGCCAAAAATATTAATCAAATACATTCTTTGGCGAATTTAGCTGCCCAAGGAGTTGATATTATTGTTGGTAATGGTCAATTTCAATCTTCTCCTCAATTAAGTTTTACGGTTAATGAAAGACGCTTATATAGTCGCACCTACTTACTCGCTAATGATTCTCGTCCATTAATTCCTGATATTTCAGGATTAGATACTATTAAATATCTAACTTTAGCTAATATTTGGCAATCTTTAGAAAAAACCACATTACCCGAAAATTGGGTGATAATTGGTGGTATTCCTCAAAGTATAGAAATAGCCCAAGTTTTAGCCAGATTTGGTTGTCAAGTCACATTAATAGTCAAATATTCTAGTATTTTGCCTAGTCTTGATGCAGAAATAGCCAAATTACTAACAGCACAATTAGAAATTGATGGTGTGCGGATTTTAACACAAACTCAAGTTACCCAAGTCCGACAAATAGATCATAAGAAATGGGTACAAGTTGGAAATCAAGCCATTGAAACCGATGAAATTTTCATTTGTGCTGGACAACAGCCAAATTTAGAGTATTTGAATTTACCAGCGGTGGGAGTAAAATGGCATCAATACCGCTTGGTTGTCAATGAAAAATTACAAACTACAAATCATCGGATTTATGCTTGTGGTGATGTGCTAGGTGGTTATGATATTCAGAATATTGGTAATTATGAAGCTAATATTGCTGTAAAAAATGCCCTATTCTTTCCCAAACTAAAAGTTAATTATGAATTTGTTCCTTGGGGAATATATTCTCAGCCCAGGGTAGCACAAGTTGGTTTAACAGAAAAACAAGCTAAAAACCAATATTCTCAGAAGCAAGTTTTAGTTTTTAAGCAATATTTTAAAACAGCCACGGCGGCACAAATACAAGGAGAAATTACAGGTGTTTGTAAATTAGTAGTTTTGGAAAATGGAAAAATTTTGGGATGTTCTATATTGGGAATAGCAGCAGAAGAATTAATTAATTTAATTAGTTTAGCAATCTCACAAAATATGAAAATTCAGTATTTGGCTAAACTATCACCTATTCATCCCAGTTTTTCCGAAATTCTTATGGAAATAGCGCGAGAATGGCATAGACAGAGAATTAATCAGAACCATACTTTTTCAGAATTGCTACTAAGTTTCTTTAATTATCGTCGTGATTGGAATTTATAGTGGATTATGGTTGAGTGTAGCAAGAATGATTGAGTGTCCGATACCTAGTAAGTAGACGACCTATACTTATCAATTCACTATTTTGTTATTCTGTCAATGCGTAACTCCTATAATCAAACAAATGTTAGGGAATAGGGAATAGGGAATAGGCAGAGGTCAGGGGGAAATAATTTAATAACTAATGACTAATGACTAATGACCAATGGTTTTAACTCGACTGTACCCCAAGGCAAGCTAGAATATAGAGGGATAATTCCCCTATTCAAATTATTAATTAAACAGAATTTTATGGATATTCAAAATGCCCTTGATACCATTAATACTTACCAATGGAACAGTGAGCAATTAAAGGGAACTGCTATTTTATCGGTTTATGCCCTCAAGGGGATTGTTGGCTATGCAGCAAGCCAAAATAAACCAGTAGAGGAATTGTTACCTATGGAAATTGTAGAGGCTAAGTAGTGAGACAGAATTAATTACACGATGTCATTGCGTAAGCGTTGCGTGGCGTTAGCCATATGGAACGAAGTGAAATGAAGCAACCGCAAGGGTTGTGATTGCTTCCCTTCGCTCGCAATGACTGTAAATATTTTTGTCCAATTACTTATCAAATTGGTGGATCTTACAGTTCCTCAACAGTCTATTTAGTTTGAATGCTCAAAAAGTTAGTTTGAATGGGAACTAGCTTTATACCAAATAGATTTTCCTACACCAATTTCCAGTATGCTAGATATGAAACCAGAAACCCAACTAACCAGATTTATGGAAAACCAGATTTATGGGGGTAGAAACAGCTAGATAATTTCTACCCATAACTATCCTTATCTTACTGTTTGTCTAAGTCTTCAATAAGTTGATCAACAAAATCCCTTAACCGTTGCGGCCAGTCAGGGACGGTTTTAATTTTCTCCCTTTGCCCTTTCCGACCTTTAAAACAAATTGGTTGAGCGTCT
>NZ_JADEWA010000462.1:0-4312 GCF_015207865.1 Dolichospermum sp. LEGE 00246 | reverse complement strand
GATTTAGATAATTTAGATTTAGATAATTTAATTGAGGAGTTAGAAAGTTTGGGAAGAAATGATTTAAACAAAGTTAGAAGTTTATTAAGACAAATTATAATTCATATTTTACTGTTAGAATATTGCCAGGAAGAACATGATCGAAATTATCGGCACTGGCAGGGAGAAATAATCGCTTTTAGAGATGATTTAAACAATAGCTTAACTAATACATTAAAAAATAAGTTAGTTCAAGAATTAGCTCATATTTACAATGTTGCTGTGAAAGTTGTTGTTCAAAAAACAGGATTAGCATCAAATCTATTCCCTGATAATTGTCCCTATTCTTTGGAACAATTATTTGATGATAATTGGTATCCTCAAAAGTAACTGGAGTTGACAAATATTTTTTAGATAATTTTGCAGGAGGTGTAAAAATGGAAACTACAACTAAAAAACAAGCATTATTAAAAGCAATCTATGAACGGCTAGAACAAGTTTATGAAGGCACTTTAGAGGAAATATTAGAACTGTTAGATATTTGTGAAGATGAAGATACAGAGGATATTGCGGATGCGATTGCTGAATTAAAAGATGCAGAAGTGAACGGTACAATATCTTGGGAACAGTACCAACAGGAATTAAAATCGTGAAGTATCAAATCGAATTTACCAAGGGTGCTGTAAAACAACTCAAAAAATTACCACCTGATATTAGATAAAGAATTGATTCAAGAATTCGCAATTGAACCGCGTCCTGACGGTGTTAAAAAATTGGAAAGCGAATTGTCAATTTACCGGATTAGAATAGGTGATTATCGAGTTATCTATCAAATACAAGATGATATTTTATTAGTGACCATAGTTAAAGCGAAACATCGCAGAGAGGTTTATCGTCAAAAATAGTGGCTCTTTCATAGTTGTTATTCTTAAGACTCTTAAAATTAACTTATCAAACTATCTATTTGATAACTGTGTATCTTGCTAACTGGTGCTTTTGCTAAAGCTACCTCATCTTCATTGTTCAAAATTACTCTGCCATAAATCCGAGGTAATAAAGATTGCCATTGCATATCTCCTAACTGATCTACTAGGGAAATATCTATAGTATCAGTAATATCTAAATCTTCCATTAACAAATTCATTGCTACGCTAGATAAAAAGATTTCTGCATCTTCGGTATCCATATCACCTGTATTTATGAGTAGAGTAATTTTTTCACTTTCAGGATGAGTTGCTAATGCTTGTATTACCTCCTGTAATTCAAAACCAAGTTCATCTTCTGGTTGTGTCCAATCAGGGAAAATTATTAAATTAATATCTCTTAGCCGCAGGTTTTCTTCTAGGTTATTGACAAAATAATTCCTAAATAACTCCCGGAATATACTACCCATTTTTGCTGAGTAGGCGCGACTATCCAGGAAACTAGGATTATCCTGCATTTTTTCTTTAATTTCTTTGCTCTTTTGTTGACGTAATTCAGGATTATTCCCAAGTTTCACTGCTAATTTGATATAAGATTCTTCACTATCTGCTACCAAGTCAGGAATATTCAATGTTTGGATCATTGCTGCTCCCATTGCAGAACGGAAACAATTTCCCTGTCTGGCTATGACTGGGAGATTAACCTGTAGTGGTTCTATTAAAGAAGTTGTACCTGCAAAGGGAAAAGAATCTAAATAGACATCAGCTATTTTATAGTATTCCTTCATGTCCTGTCTATCTGGAACTGGTTGAGGATCTAATACTATTAAGCGTTCAGTTTCTAACCCATATTTGATAAATATGGAATTGAGATGATTGATAAATTGTAGCTTGGGATAATTATTTGACCAATTGGGACCAAATGGTAACAGCATTAAAACTGAATTTGGTACTTGAGAAATAATTTTTGCCCATGTTTCCACTAATTCAGGAATTATTTTAAAGTAGTTAGCACAGGAGATGAAAACAAACGCATCTTCGGGAATACCTAAATTATTCCGTTCTACTGGGGTGGTTATTTTTCCTTCTTCAGTCCCATAACTAAAACAGTGTACAGAACCCTCTAATTTGATTAACTTTTCTTGATATTGCTCTTGTGCTGTGGGTGATGGATCAGTTAATGTACCGGAAATATAATAATCTATATTTCTCATTCCAGTTGTTACCACAGAACCACCGCTAGTAACTTGTATTTTCGCTAATTTATGGGTTGCTAATAGGCAGATTTGATTAGTAACTGCGGTAATGTTGGTAGCTATAAATAATATATCAACATCATCACCACGAATTATATTTACTTGCGCCGATAATTCCTGTGGTAGCAGTTTAAAGGAGTTAGCAGAAAGTTGACAATATTGTTCTAATGGATGTCCAGTTTCTGCAAGAGAATATAAGATAACTTCAAAGTCTCGACTCAGGTATTCATAAACAGGAAGATAAGCATAAGTTTCTGCTGAGGGTAAAAAACTATTGGCTAATATACCAAGACGGATTTTTTTTCTGTTTATAGGTCTATCTGTAAATTCATAATCAATTTCATAACCCTGAAGTTTTAGAAAATATTCTATTATTTCTGCACGTTGAACATAGATATCTTTCAGATTGGCTTCATTAAAGTATGCAGGGATAAAATTAGCAGTTTGAGCAAAATTCTTAACTACTTCATGCCATAACTCAGAATCAGGGTTATTGAATATAGATATGTGGAGGTAATCAAGTGAGTTTTGCAAGTATTGGTAGTAATTATCTGCTTCACCGATTTCTTTAAAGTCGGATTGAGAGGAAAATAGAAATTTTAGATGGTCATTTTCCTGAATTAATTTCTGATATTGCTGGGAAATTTGGGTACTTTCAGTAATTTTTTGTTGATTTAAATTTGAATCTGGCTTGACTACACGCAATTCTGCAATTACATGAATTACTCCACCTGAAGATTCTTCATGTTCAAGATGTACAGCATTAAACTCACCTTTAAATCCATACCTTCTACAAAGTTCTAAATAAGCAGGATATTCATTACAATAATAAAGAAAAGAATTAATATTCCAAAAACTAATATGAGTTGGGTCTTGAAAAGCTCCTCTACCATCTGTAGAAGGTACACGAATATCAACTTTTGCACCAGGTTTACAAACTCTCCAAATCTCATTCATGGTGTGAATTCTATCTTGGAGATGTTCGATAACATCGTGCGCCCTAATTTCGTCTACGCTATTATCTTCAAATGGAAATCTTCTACTTAAATTAGCAACAATATCTACACCTGAACCCGGATATACATCTACACCAACAAAACCTTCAGGCTTATTGATTCCACATCCTAAATCTATCCGTAATAGCTGAAAATGAGACTGGCAATTTAAAACATTAAAAGTATTTTTCATAGATTTGTTTTGCTGTTGAATATCTAAGTTTTTATTTAGTTCACATTTACTGGTGTTAACATATAAGGAACATACTCCATTGATATATTCATAAAATCTTTTGTTGACAATTCCACTAATAACAGCATCTTGAAGTTGTAAATCTTTAAAACTACGATATTTTTGGTATTTTATCTCCTCAACACCATCACTAGCTCTCCAAGTTATACCATCTATAATTGGTGCTTTTCCCGCAGGGAGATGAATTCCAATTTCTTCATCTTCCATGTAGGCATTAAGTAACTTTGCTAGTTTTACTCTAAAGCTGTAATCAACATCTTCAAAACCATATAATCCATAGTCTTCACACCAGTATCCTAAAATGTCGTGTGTCCGTTTTGGAATTAAAAAACACGCGCCTCCAATATTACCTTCTTCTTTAAGTCTGATTTTTTGATCTCGAATCATTTTTAATGAATAGCTAATTGGCTCAAAATTATAACCAATGACACCAACCTCTGGTGTTGCATCAATAACAGATATCAAGTTAGAAAGCCAATTTTTTTTTTGAATAACAATATCATTATCATACTTTAAGTAATAGAGAGCTTTTTCCTCTTGTATCCAGGCTAGGTTAGAAGCTTTAGCAACACCAATATTTTTATTTAATAAGACTAAATTCTTGATAATTCCTTCTTCTTTAAGTTCTTGGAGATACTCTTTTGTTCCATCATTACTACCATTATCTACAACAGTAATCACATAAGGAAAACTCGTATATTCTACAATGGATGTAATTGCTTGCTTAGTGAATTCAAGACGATTAAAAGTAACTATACCTATATTAACATAACGATTAATCAGCATTTTCCCTCACGAAAAATTTAATAATTAACATTGATTTTACATAACACAATAATGATATTGCTAAGAGGGCGATTGAAAAGTCATGATTCCTGTATTAAATATTTTAGCCCTCCCTAACCC
>NZ_JADEWA010000461.1:0-4314 GCF_015207865.1 Dolichospermum sp. LEGE 00246 | reverse complement strand
AAGAGACATCCCTAACCCTCCCCTTGTAAAGGGGAGGGAACTGGATTTTTATTGTTTCCCCCCTTTACAAGGGGAAAGGGGGGTAGCAATGTGATGAAAATTACGGAATAACACTTTTCAAACATCCTCTAAAGTAAATTGGGGATTTTTAGTCATCAAAAGACAACTTTTGCTATTAGACTGGGAATTGATTCCCAGGCGGGCTATGAGTTTTACGTTAAGTTGACACCAATGAAGCTCTTGCTTTACCCCTACCTTTAGAATCAAACAATCAAGCCGTTTTGAGTATACACCGTAGCCAAAGCATCGGGGGATTAAGAGGGGTAATTTGACACGGCAATGAAACACAGGAGATAATGAATCATGTATCAAAGTGAAGCACCTCCGCAGAAAAACCTGCCCACCATGTATGATTTACCCAGTGAGGATATTGATGAAGAATTAGACTCCACAATTCATCCCCGTCCACCATGGGAAACCATGCCCACGATGTATGATTTACCTAGTGAAAATCCAGAGGAGCCAGGTTTGCCAGACGAATTTCATGATTTTCAACCGCAATTATTACGGGAAACTTGTCAATCTCCCGTTTATCCCAAAGAGGAAATGTTCATTGGTACGGATTTAAACTTATACTATGATGGTCGTCATTATTCATGGTATAAAAGACCTGATTGGTTTTTAGTCTTAGGTGTAGCTGCTTCCGAAAAACAAGAAGATATGCGGTTGAGTTATGTAGTTTGGCAAGAAGTAGTAGCTCCATTTTTAATAGTGGAATTATTATCGCCAGGTACAGAAGCAGAGGATTTAGGACAAACATTAAGAAGCGCGAATAAACCACCGACAAAATGGCAAGCCTATGAACAGTATTTGCGATCGCCCTATTATGTGATCTTTGATAGATATGAAAATCGCCTCCGAGTATTTCAATTACGTGGCACAAAATATCAAGCAGTGGAACTGGTAGAACCAAAATTTTGGTTTCCTGAATTGGAATTAGGAGTAGGAGTTTGGTCAGGAAAATATCAGGATACAGAAGGTTTGTGGCTACGTTGGTATAATCAAGATGGTGATTGGATTCCTACTTTTGCGGAAAGAGCAGAACAGGAAAAACAACGAGCAGAACAGGAAAAACAACGAGCAGAACAGGAAAAACAACGAGCAGAACAGGAAAAACAACGAGCAGAACAGGAGAAACAACGAGCAGAACAGGAGAAACAACGAGCAGACAAACTAGCTGAGAAATTGCGGGCTTTGGGGGTGAATTTAGATGAAATTTAAAGAAAATTAACCGAAAAAAGTATTTCTGCTTGGCGATCGCATTCGTCAAATAGGATATTATGGAAAAAAACACCCTAATTAAGTAATTGGACAAAAATATTTACAGTCATTGCGAGCGAAGGGAAGCAATCACAACCCTGGCGATTGCTTCATTTCACTTCGTTCCATTCCCAATGACATTGTGTAATTAATTCTGTCTGACTACTTATCTTCCAAACCAATGTCAAATATCAATTAGGGGCGATCGCCGCTACAATTGAAAACTTCTTAGATCATCCTCAAGAATCGAAGGTTCTTTTTAGGAACTACGGTCGGTCAGAAACGGTAAGTTCTACCGAGATTGTCTGTGGAGCGGGCAAACAAGATTGGAAGTCATTCTAAGACCGCGATGAAGCAGGAAATAAACACTAAGATTATCGCTGTCCAGGTGTGTCTAGACTTTGGTAATTTTGGGTAAGTTTTATAGAACGGTGAGGTTAAATATGGAACTTTACAAATAATTAGGGCTTGCTGATAGCGTAGCGTTAGCCATATTTCAGGATGGGCGCAGTCCTGCGCCCCTACCTCCTGATAGCGCAGCGTGGCGTTAGCCATATTTCTAGCTCTCACAGACAACTTTTTCAGAAAACCCTATCCTATATAGAGTTGTGGCTAAACAATAATGACAGAAAACATTACCACAGAAAACAGCAATCAAACTCTAGAACAAAGAAAACAAGAGGCATTACAAACTGCCGCAAAATGTCGGCAAATTCTCCTAGAAAATGGAGCAAAAGAGGTAATATTATTTGGTTCTTTATCAGGAGAAAGTCCTTGGCATTGGCAATCTGATTTAGATTTGGCTGTGAGAGGAATGTCAGAAAAACAACAATGGGAAGCCTATTCTCTTCTAGAAAAAATCACACCTAATTGGTTGAAAATAGATTTGGTAGCATTAGAAGAAATCCCAGATTTTGTCCGTTCTCGCATTCTCAAAGAAAAACCCATGCCTACTAATAAATATTTAGCCCTAAAAACCCGTATTGAAGATGAGATGATAGCTTTAGAGCAGAATCGTCAAGCTTTAAAACAATTAATTGCTCAAGCAGAAACCATTCCAGAAATTGCTCTCACTCCTGCCTTATCCAGTTATATTTGTGATTTTTACACAGCTTGTGAGCGAATTAGCGAAAGAGTTGCTGTTACTTTAGATGGGGGAATGCCAAAAGCGGAAAATTGGCATGAACAACTATTGTTACAAATGGCAGAAATTGGTGGAGAAAATCGTCCTCCCTTATGGCAAGGTTCACTATTATTACAATTAAATGATTATCGCAAGTTTAGACATTTAGCCCGTCATAATTATAATCTGCAACTGCGAAAAGAAAGAGTATTAGAGTTAGCCCAACAAACAGAAGTAATTATAACAAAAATTCAACAGGCGATCGCTCTTTTTAACCAATGGCTAGAATCTCAAGTAAGAGACTTGTAAATTACTCCACTTAGTCCCCGATGCTTTGGAGGGAAACAAGAATTTAGTCTACTTCAGTAGACTTGAGCTATTAGACAGGGAATTAATTCCCTGGCTGGCGGATTATGGGATAATCAGAAAGATGTGAATAAAAGACAAACATAGACCACTGTAGCAAAAATCCAAGAGGCGATCGCTCTTTTTAATCTTCAGAACACTGAAAATTAATCTTGAGTCTACTTCAGTAGACTTGAGCTATTAGACAGGGAATTAATTCCCTGGCTGGGGAGATTATGAGATAATCAGAAAGATGTGAATAAAACCCAAACCAAAACTATCATAGCAAAAATCCAATAGGCGATCGCTCTTTTTAATAATTGGTTAGAATCTCAAGCACAAGACACATAAATTCACAATTATTCACCCATCTAAATGCCATCAATAAACAATATAATAAATTAACACTGTTAGCGATCGCACCTCACTATGACAGTTCTACAACTCCGTCCCCCCAATACCCTACCTCGAATCACCTGGGAAAAACTACCAGCAGATTTTCCCCTACCAGACGAACCCGTGGAAAATAACCTTCAACCCCTTCTCGCTGCCGCCCTCAGAGAATCTCTAGAACTGGCAGGATTAATTCTAGAATCAATGCTGATTGCCTCCAATTTTGGTTTATGTGCCACAGTGGATGACAAAACCATCGTCAAAGCACCTGATTGGGTTTACGTTCCTTCTGTCCACGCCCTACCGCTGGGAGAAATCCGTCGTAGTTACACTCCCCATAGCGAAGGAGAAAACCCAACCATTGTCATGGAATTTATGTCCGCAACCGAAGGAACGGAATATTCCATTAATTCTCATTATCCCTATGGAAAGTGGCACTTTTACGAACAAATTTTAAAAATTCCCACTTATGTGATTTTCCATCCCCAAACCGGAATTTTAGAAGTCCATAATTTGGTTAATGGTAAATACCAGCAAGAATCTCCAGATGAAAATCAGCGCTTTTGGATACGAGATTTAGACCTATTCTTGGGTGTATGGATCGGAAAAAAAGCCGAATTTGAGGGTTATTGGTTACGATGGTGGGATAAATCTGGAAATTTATTACTCTGGGGAGGTGAATTAGTTAATCAAGAACGTCAAAAAACAGAACAAGAACGTCAAAGAGCAGAACAAGAACGTCAAAGAGCAGAACAAGAACGTCAAAGAGCAGAACAGGCAGAACAAAAAGCTGCTAAACTAGCTGAAAGACTGCAAGCAATGGGTATTAGTTCAGAAGATATTTAGGCGTTGTTTTTAGTTTTGATAAACTATCAGTCTTGAATAAGATTTTGCCCTTTCAAACTGGTAGTTAGCGATCGCTCCTTAGTGTCAAATTTATTTTGACGGTAGTGCGGGCATCTTGCCCGCGTGAGCGAGACGCTCACACTACTTTCAAACTGGTAGTTAGCGATCGCCCCTTAGAGGGTGTTTGAAAAGTTATGGTTGATGTATCAAATATTTTTTACCCCACCCTAACCCTCCCCTTGTAAAGGGGAGGGAACTGGATTTTTATTGTTTCCCCCCTTTACAAG
>NZ_JADEWA010000460.1:0-4323 GCF_015207865.1 Dolichospermum sp. LEGE 00246 | reverse complement strand
ATTTATAATAATCTGACGATAATCTGCTTTCATTGCTGCTAAAAGTTCCTGTTTTTCAGCAGCGGTCATATCCTGAAAAGTTTGGGTCTTTTTTTGTTTACCAAAAGCCAAGAAATTATTATCTTTATTATCTAATTTTCGATAAGGGTTTTGTGACTGAAAATGGGGCAAATAGTATATCTGAGTAGGTATAGGCTGCCAGTAGCATTGAGTTATTATCCCCTCAATGAAATTCCAGATTTGCAAAAATAAACCTTTGTCATTGTTTTTTGCACATGGTTTATCGAGAATTTGGTTTATATTTGTTTGTAAAAGCAATATAGGTAATAACATCTACTGTTTATAGATCAGGAATTTTTGAGCGGGAGATATATCGGTCTATAATTAATGATACTTGTCTACTCTAAGTAGTATGACGCATTAAACTCAGGGAGAGTCATGACTGATGGATAGTGTGTATTAGCATATCTAGGGGCAGATAGATTACATTATTTCACTTATTGATAAGATACTTAAACGAACTTAAAGAATTGTCGCATTTTAAATCATTATAATTCCTCAAGGTTCTAAAGCGAATCTTTAGAGCCATAATTATTGTTGTAGTTGTCACTATAAAAAATGATGACTTTCAATACCAGTAGCAAGTTGCTGAAGATAGTTGCTTGCTGAGGATGGAAACTCACACCTTGCACCCGTTAAGAAAAATTAGGCGTTGCTGAACTGAAGTATGAAATTGAAAAATCAATGATTTCAAACTCTTACTCTCTGCGACTGGAGCGCCTCTGCGTGAGGTAAAATCATATTCTGAATCAGCAACGCCAAAAATTATTGGTAATTGGCTGCGAGACAATGGATGTCTATGGCGGAGTGTTACCGAAAGCCATAGCCAAATGGCTAGTTTGAAGAGGTCTGTCAATTGTAACCAGAATCGCGGATAGCGTGGCGTAGCCATTCTAAATATTCTTGGAGGATATTGCTTCAGGCTTGAAGACCATCTAAACCAAGTGCTGATGGTGATGCCGGAGTTGATCACAAGAAGAAGGACCACCGAGGACTTATTTTAATGCTACAGTACCCACTTTATGAATTTATAGCACCTGTACCAATGTGCTGGGAAACAAATACTCTGGCAGCAGCGTTGGATATTTTTGTTAAAGAACAGAGCGATCGCTTGGTAATAGTCAATTCCCAACAACGTCCAATTGGTGTATTGTATTCTGCTCAATTACTGCCACAATTCTTAGCAGCGGATGCTAATAATAACCTCTTAAATTTGCAACAACCACTCTCACAGGTGGATAAATCCCTCATAGAAGCAATACAGACCATACCAGCAGCAGCAAATCTGGAAAAATTCAGTTTGGTTCTCAAGCATCAAGAAACCCAACAACAAAGTAACTTAGATTGGGCGCTAGTTGATTCAGATGGTAAATATTTGGGAATCCTAAATACTTTACACCTATTAACATTGTTAGCTCAGAAGAAAATTCCCCTTAACTCAACCAAAAAAGAAGAAAGTCATGAGTATGCGACAAATACTAAAACTTCTCAACACCAAAAAAACATCGAGCATACAGCTAATAAACACCAGCCCAAAATACACAAATCCATAGTCCACTTATTGGCTAAATTACCCTGGCCAATGATGTTACAGACTAGTCAAGGCGAAGTAGTTACGCAAAATATCGCTTGGCGGCAACAACTAGGAGCATTAAAAGACCCTGAAGGCATTAGAAAACAGGTAGAGACTATACTTACTCCCAAATATATTTATGCCAATCCTCAAGAAAATCAGAAAACCGATCCTTTCACGACCCACAGACAAAGACAAAGAACCTCACCATCAACTTTCACTTTTGTACAAGAATCACCTCTATCCGTAAATGAGGCTGCCAACCACTGCGTTTTAGATACGCAATTGGGTATTTGTACTTGTGTGGTTGAAATTAAAACTGGTCAGGAACGAGTGTGGCAGTTTGCTAAAATTCCTTTAGACAGTAACGAGTTAAAAATTTGGGTTTCTGAGTCAGAAGTACCAGAAATTACGGAAGAACTATGGTTAATATTAGCCACCGACGTAACAGAACAACAACAACTGTGTAAGGAATTAGCAGCAAAAAATGCTGATTTAATTCAACTTAATCGCTTAAAAGATGAATTTTTAGCTTGCATTAGTCATGAACTAAAAACACCACTAACGGCAGTTTTGGGACTATCTCGCCTGTTGGCAGATCAACAGTTGGGACAATTAAATGAGCGTCAAGCCCGTTATGCTGGACTAATTCATCAAAGTGGCAGACATTTGATGAGTGTGGTGAATGATATTTTAGATTTAACGCGAATGGAAACGGGACAGATGGAACTCACCCTCAATCCAGTCCAAATTCAAGTAGTATGTGAAAGGGCTTTTTCAGACGTTAAAAACATTCATCATCAAACTAACAAAGCTAAACCAGTATCCCCACCAGACAATCAAACTTTATCTAATCACCAATTTAGCCTAGCCATTGAACCAGGTTTAGAAGAAATGGTGGCAGATGAATTACGCTTGCGACAGATGTTAGTACATTTACTTTCCAATGCCTTTAAATTCACAGAAATATCTGGGGAAATTGGCTTACGGGTAAGCCGTTGGGAAGGCTGGATTGCTTTTACTGTTTGGGATACAGGGATTGGTATTCCTGAACAACAACAACATTTAATCTTTCAAAAATTCCAGCAATTAGAAAATCCTCTCACTCGTCAGTTTGAAGGAACGGGTTTAGGATTAGTATTAACTAGAGCTTTAGCTCGTTTGCATGGTGGAGATGTCAGTTTCTTATCTCGTGAGGGTAAAGGCAGTCAGTTTACGCTGCTTTTACCTCCCAATCCACCAAAGGCTAGTTTTAATGAGTCCGAAGATATAGTTCCTAAGATAGAAGTAGGCAATGACATTAATTCTTCCCCTCAAAATATCAATAGTTCTTCCCAAAGACTGATTTTAGTAGTGGAAGCAGTAGCTCAATATATTGAGGAATTAACTGAACAACTCAAAGGTTTAGGGTATCGTGTTGTTATTGCTAGATCGGGAACAGAGGCGATAGAAAAAGCTCGTCGCTTACAACCAAAGGCAATATTTTTAAATCCTTTACTGCCTTTACTTTCTGGTTGGGATGTGATGACTTTACTGAAATCTGATGTTTTAACTCGTCATATTCATGTTATTGTCACAGCCACAGCGGCAGAAAAAGAGCAAGCATTTACTAAACAAGCCGATGGTTTTTTAAGTTTACCAATTAAGCATCAAGCGTTGGCATCATTATTAGAAAAAATATCAATAACGAGCGAATTTCAGCATTCAGAACTGGAAAATAATAATATCAATTCTCAAAATATTCCTTTGCGAATTCTTAGGTTAGTACATCCAGAATTGGAGGTAATTAATCTCTATCCTTCTCTGCGAGAACATCGGGTGATTGAAGTAGATGATCTAGATCAAGCAGATTTGTTAGCGCGAGTTTGGCAGTTTGATGTAATTTTGCTAGATATGGGAATTTCTACTGCTCACACTTATCTACAACAATTAAATAAACACCAAAGGTTGGCGACATTACCATTGGTAACTTGTGATGTTGCGACTACTTTAGCTGCTTCTCAAATACCAGGATTGTCTGTATTTCCTTGTTTAAGTCCTTTGACTCAGGAAGATAATAATCAAAATTATCAACAAGGTGCTTTGTCATCTGTATTACAAATTGCTGCTGGTATTTGTTGCCCAATAAATATTTTAGTGGTAGATATAAATATGTTGAGTGATTTACCCAAATCAAAACGCAAACCAATTAAGGATGATCAGTCAGTCACAAATTATTTTCTCAATTTTGAAGATGAGCAAATTAATCGGGGATATGAGTGGTTTCAAGCTTTAATTCAATACTTACAAACTGCTGGTTTTAGAGCTTCTATTGCCAGTTGTTGGTCGGAAGTTGTCCAACAAGTTAGCCATAAAAGTGTTGATTTACTGTTAATTTGCTTGCATGAAACGGCAATTAATAAGGAAGTACAAAAAGCTATTGAATCATTGGGGAATTCACAGTTGAATTTACCACCAATTTTGGTACTTGACCAAAAATTAAATGAACCTAATTATGGAAATGTGCCAAAATCTCGGAAACAAAGATATACATCTTCTGTGGAAACTGCGGTTCGAGGAATTGCTACCCAAATACTACCTCGTTCTATTTCAATGGAAGAGTTATTAATTCAGATCAATCAATCTTTGACAAATTAGACTATGATTTATTTGATTCATTTGATTTAGAGGGTGTTTGAGAAGTTTTTAAT